>CAYQZI010000006.1:18959-38727 GCA_964421835.1 uncultured Planktotalea sp. | reverse complement strand
CTGACCTTGTGATTGGGCCTGAGCCTGTGTTTGCGGCTGCGCCTGCTGTGCGGCGCGCCTTGGCTGAGGTTGCGCCTGAGGGCGCGTTGCTTGTGGCTGTGCTTGCGGCGCAGGTTGCGGCTGCTGCGCACGCACAGGCTCCGGCGCTGCGCTTGGCGCTTCGGGAGCAGCGGCTTGTCCATCCGCAAGTGAGCCAGTCCGCTTGATGCGGAACTTTTTAGCCTTGGGTTTCGTAGTCATAGAGCTGTTTCGCTTCTTCCAAGGTGTCAAACATCTTCAACTGGCCATTCACAAGAACGGCTGCTGAGGCGGCAAATTTTTCAAGCGTCTCTGCTTGGTGCGAGACGATGATAATCGTCGTGGTGCGCAAACGTTCGCGCAGGATTTCACCCGCTTTGCGGTTGAACTCAACGTCCGTGCTATTGGGCATGCCCTCGTCGATCAGGTACATGTCGAAATCGAGCGCCAGCAGCAGCGCAAAAGTAAAGCGCGCGCGCATGCCCGATGAATAGGTGCCAAGCGGTTGGTCAAAATACTCGCCCAGCCCACAGAGCCAACGGCAAAACGCTTCCACATAGTCAGGATCAAGCCCATAGAGCCGCGCGATATAGCGCGAGTTTTCCATCGCAGTATGGCGCGTGACGACCCCGCCCATAAAGCCAAGCGGAAACGAGATTTTGCAAGATTTGCGGATCTCACCCTCGTCCGGTTTTTCGAGACCTGCCATCATATTAACCAGCGTGGTCTTGCCCGTGCCATTAGGCGCAAGAATGCCCACAGAGCGGCCAAGCTCTATGCGAAACGACACACGATCAAGGATCACCTTGCGCTGCGTTCCGGTCCAAAAGGACTTACTGACGTTCTCGAATTCTAACATTCACCTATCCGGCCTGCTGTACCGTATTCGTTATATATAGGATATCTTAAGCATTCTTTATGTGCCGATTTTGTCCACAGTATGTCACATCACGCATAATTGTTTCAATCCTTGTCCGATTATGCGGCGCATTTGAATGGGAATTTCTGGGTGTTTGAGGCAATCTTCCGCTGATATGACCTGCGCTTCGCCTTCTTTAATCTCTGAGATACACGCGTGCCGCTTATGCGCGGACCGATTTGCGCAAACCGCGAGCGCGCATAGCCCACGCCCTGTTCTATGGGTTTCGCCAACAGCCAAGCCGCGCATTTTGATTGCCGGCCAAGCGCCAGGCGCGCGCGTGCACGAAAGTGGCCGCCCCTTTACCGACCCTTCAGGCGCGCGCCTGCGCGATTGGCTGCAAATGGACGAGGCGACTTTTTACGACACAGGCAAGCTCGCGATTGCGCCCATGGCCTTTTGCTTTCCCGGCTACAACGCTTCCGGCAGCGACCTCCCGCCTCCGGCTCTATGCGCCAAAACGTGGCGCGTACCGGTGATGAAGATGCTCGGGGATGTGCCTTTGACATTGCTCATCGGGGGGTATGCGATGAAGTGGCACTTGGGCGGCGCGCGCACTGTCACGCAAACGGTTATGCAGTGGCAAGGTCACGCGCCAACGGTTTTCCCCTTGCCGCATCCCTCATGGCGCAATACCGGGTGGCTGAAGAAAAACCCGTGGTTCGCATCCGAGCTATTGCCAGCCTTGCGCGCCAGAGTCTCGGAGGTTCTGAAATGAGTGATGAACAAACGCCGCTGGATCTTGCGCATGCTGCGATGGAGGCCGCGCCCGAGGATGATGCCGCGCGCTTACGGCTTTACGAGCGCCTTGCTGATTCCGAGATGTTTTTGCTTTTGAACCAAGAGCCCGCTGGCGATCAGATCAGCCCGGAGATCTTCGACCTGGGCAAGGCAAGCTTCGTTCTGGTGTTTGATCGAATAGAGCGCCTGTCTCAATTTGTTGGCAAAGAAGCGCCTTATGCGGCGCTGTCGGGTCGCTCTATTGCGCAGATGCTGATGGGGCAGAGGATTGGTCTTGGCGTCAATCTAGAGGTCGCGCCTTCACAAATGCTCATCCCGCCGGAAGCGGTGGAATGGCTGTGCAACACGTTGCAACATAGCCCCGATGAGGTCGAAGAGCGCCCCGAAGAGCTTTACGCGCCCAAAGGTCTGCCCGAAGAATTGTTGACCGCTCTTGATGCAAAACTTGCAAGTGCTGCAGGGCTCGCAAGCAACGCCTATCTCGTTGCTGTGCACTATGAAGGGGGCCGCCAAGGTCATTTGCTTGGCTTTGTTGGGGCTGTGGAGGGGGCTGAAACGGCGCTGGCTCAGGCGGCGAATGAAGCTTTGACCTTTTCAGGCATTGAGGCGGGCAGCATCGATGTGGGCTTTTTCACACAGAGTGATCCCATGGCGGCGGCGATGGCGAAGGTTGGCTTGCGCTTTGAACTTCCCAAAGTCGAAGCGCGCACTCAAACTCTTCGCGCGGCTCCTGGCTCTGATCCCGAAAAACCACCTAAACTACGGTAAAATCGACTTCATCTTGCCAATTAAACTCCCGCCAAAGGCGGAACGATTTTTCTAGAAAAATCGCGCACCGCTCAATATCCGACCGAGCGATCCACCAGATGCAAAAGCGCGTCTCCCGCCTCAGAACGCCGGATGTTCTCGGCCACGCATTGGCTTGCAGTCCAGCTGCGCGTTTCAGATGCGATATGCGGGGTCACGGTCACATTCGGATGCGCCCAAAAAGGATGATCCTGCGGCAAAGGTTCAACGCGAAACACATCCAAAGTCGCATGACCAACTTGACCACTCTCCAGCGCAGCTAGCAGCGCATCATCATCAAT
The DNA here is from genome assembly GCA_964421835.1 of uncultured Planktotalea sp. Classification (GTDB taxonomy): domain Bacteria; phylum Pseudomonadota; class Alphaproteobacteria; order Rhodobacterales; family Rhodobacteraceae; genus Planktotalea. The sequence continues at coordinate 35,961 of CAYQZI010000006.1, read as the reverse complement.
TAAGGGCCCGCGCCCGGGGTTAATCACCGCCGCACCCTGCGCAAGCAAGCTCAAGGTCTCTGCGTTCAGAACATTTTCGGTTGCGGGTGTATCCGGCAATAACAGCACGACAATCTCAGCGCCGCTCAAAGCCTGCTTTAAACCGGCGCTGCCGTGATGGCAGCTCAGCCCCTCAAGCTCTTTGGGGCTGCGGCTCCAACCGCACAGATCAAAACCAAGCCCCGCAAGTGTCTGCGCACAGGCCGCGCCCAAAGCGCCAAGTCCAAGCATACAAACGCGGCGCTGCGCAGCCAGTGGCGGCGCTGTCGCGCTCCATTCACGGCCGGGGTTCACGATATGCGCGTCCATCCCAAGATGATGACGCAGCACATGCCCTGTGACCCATTCAATCATCCCTTGGGTTAATCCGTGATCCACCATACGTGCGAGCGGCACTTGCAAAGTCTTGTTTGGAGCAACGGTTTCCACGCCCGCCCAGAGGTTCAACACAGCTTTCAGCTTGGGGAAAACAGAAAAATCCTGCACGCTCGAGTTAGGCGCATAGACGATATACTCCACCTCTTCCGGTGGCAGATCGGTGCCAAGGCGCGCGTCAACGCCCGCCTCTTTCAACGCGCGCGTCAGCGGCGCTTGATATTCGGACCAACGCTCGTGCTTGGCTGCAAACAAGACCTGCGCAACCATCAACGTGGCCTATGCACATGCGCGCTTTGGACAAGGCCAAAACCGATAAGCAAGATGAGCATGGCCGAGCCTCCGTAACTGACCAGCGGAAGTGGCACGCCGACCACAGGCGCAAGGCCCATGACCATCGACATGTTCACCGCAAAGAAAAGGAAAAACGTCGCCGCAACGCCCAGCGTCACCAGCGATGCAAAACGGTTCTTGTTGCTGATTGCAGAGAAAACGCAGAACAAAATGATCAGCAAATACAGCAGCAAAAGCGAGAAGGCTCCGATAAATCCGAACTCCTCTGCCAGCGTCGTAAAGATGAAATCCGTATGTTTTTCCGGCAAGAAGTTCAGGCGCGATTGCGTGCCTTGCATAAAGCCGCGCCCAGTCCAGCCCCCCGAACCAAGCGCAATCTTGCTTTGGGTAATATGATACCCCGCTCCCAAAGGATCGCTTGCAGGATTAAGAAAGGTATCAATGCGCCGGAATTGGTAGTTTTGCAGCAGTTGCCATTCGGTGCCACGACTTTGAAACACCGCTGCAATCAACCCGATTCCGCTGGCGATGACAGCTGCGAAATAGGCCCAATGCACCCCCGCCATAAACATCAGCAAACCACCACCAGAGATCAGCAACAGCGCTGTTCCCAAATCCGGCTGCCGCAGTACCAGCATCGTGGGCAACATGATCAGTAGCACGGGGATGGCAACCCATTGCGGCTTGGATGTGCGCGCCAATGGTAGCCAATCGTAATAGGCGGCCAGCAACATCACCATCGCGATTTTCATCAACTCGGAGGGCTGAAGCCGCATAAACCCAAGGTTGATCCAACGCTGCGCGCCCATGCCAACTGCGCCAAAGAATTCCACATATAGGAGCAGCAAGATCGACACGCCATAAGCAATGCCAGAGACGTTGCGCCAAAACCAAATTGGCACCATCGCGATCACCAACATCATGGTAAAACCTAGCATGAAACGCTTGATCTGCGGCTCTGCCCAAGGGCTGAAAGACCCGCCAGCAACCGAATACAGCATCAAGAAACCTACGCCTGCCACCGTGGTCAGCAAAACCACCAGAGCCCAGTTCAAATGCCAGAATTTCCCAATGCCAGCAGGGACGGATTTGACCGTATACTCAAGATAACTCACGCGCGGTCATTCCCACGGATATCGCCGCTTTCGCTTAGTTCGCGCAAGCGCTTTTGCTGCGCGCGAATGCGATTGCGGTCTTTGTTAGGATAGACCGATAAGGGCGGATCTTCGCCAAAGAGCGCTTGCAACGTCACATCGCGCGCGATGGGCGCCGCCGCCGTAGAGCCACCGCCGCCGTGTTCGACAACAACGGACACAGCAATTTCGGGGTTTTCATAGGGTGCAAAATTTACAAAAAGCGCGTGATCTCGGCGCTTCCATTCGACTTCGTCATCCTTCAGAACGCGGCCAAAGCGGCGACGCTCGCTCTCAAAGTTGCGCACTTGCGAGGTGCCTGTTTTGCCCGCCATGCGGAACTCGTCCGCGATGATCCGGCTGCGATAGGCTGTGCCGCGCCGGCTGTTGGACACTTCGAACATTGCTTTGCGAATCTTGCGCAGGTTGTTTTCATTGATGCCCAAACTCTCGCCCGCGCGGCTTGGCTCGGAAATCCCGTCAATCGTGTTCACCAAACGGGGCGAGACGCTGCGCCCTGTGGCGATACGCGCCGAGACCACGGCAAGTTGAAGCGGCGAGGCAAGCACAAAACCCTGCCCGATAGAGGCGTTCACAGTATCGCCGATCACCCATTCTGCACCGCGATTTTGCAATTTCCATTCTTTGTTCGGCGCCAATCCTTGAACCACCGCAGACATCGGCACATCGTGGCGCACGCCCAGCCCAAGCTTTTTCGCCATCTCCGAAATTTTCTCGATCCCAACCTTCAGGGCAAGCTCATAGTAATAGACGTCGCAGCTTTCGCGCAAAGACTGCTCGAGGTTCATGTGCCCATGGCCCGAAGGTTTCCAGCAATGGAACTTGCGATCACTTACCTCTAGATGACCGGCGCAATGCACCGTGTCTTCGGCGGTGACAATGCCCTCTTCTAGCGCGGCAAGTGCCGTGATCATCTTGAAGGTCGAGCCGGGCGGATAGGCGTCTTGCACCGTCTTGGACGCCAGCGGGCGATGGTCATTGTCACGCAAAAATGCATAGTCAGGCACGGAAATCCCGCGCACAAACTTGTTGGGATCATAACTTGGCGAAGAGGCAATCGCGAGCAAATCGCCGCGCTTGAGGTCCATTACCACAACCGATGCGCTTTCCTCGCCAAGGCGCGCTTGAACATAATTTTGCAGCTTGGAATCGATGGTCAGCTGTACATTTGCCCCAGATTGCCCCTCGCGGCGATCCAGCTCGCGCATGACACGGCCAACCGAGTTGACTTCGACCCGTTTCGCGCCGGATTTACCGCGCAGCATATCCTCGTATTTGGATTCAACGCCGACTTTTCCGATCTGAAAACGCGGAATGCGCAGCAGTTGATCAGGATCTTCGATCCGCTCCAGATCACGTTGACTGACGGGGCCAACGTAGCCCGCCACATGGGCAAAAGGCGCGCCAAGCGGGTAGCGGCGCGACAGCCCAACCTCTGGCGTGACGCCGGGCAGCGCGGGCGCATTCGCAGCAACGCGCGAAAGCTCTTCCCAAGAAATACGATCCGCGATGGTGACAGGCAGGAACGGCGCAGAGCGTCTCATCTCTGTCAAAGCGCGGTTCAGCTCATCATCGTCAAGTTCAACCAGCGTCGAAAGCCGCGCGATAACCGTGTTCACATCGCCCGCATCCTCGCGCACCATTGTTATGCGATAGCTTGGCTCGTTTTCCGCCAAGACCACGCCATTGCGGTCAAAAAGTTGACCACGCGCAGGAGGAATCAAACGGATGTTGATGCGGTTTTCGTCCGCCAATAAGCGAAACTCATCGGCCTGATCGACCTGCATATAGCGCATTCGCGCGCCAAGGAGGCCAATAAAGCCAACCTGCGCGGCGGCAACAACCAAGCCCCGCCGCGTGATTTTCGCGGCACTTTCAGTTGTTTCTGTCGCTGAGCGTCTCATAACCGTTGCCCTAATGCATCCACTTCACCCGGTGAGGGTCTGCGTACATTAAACACGAAATGCGACAGCATCACCACGATTGGATATAAAGCTATCGTGATCAGCAGCTCATTCATTACCAAACTCAACGCAGGCGCGGGAATAAAGAAAATCGCAAGCAACAGGCGCTGCGCGAGCACCACGCAAATCATCACGCCTGCAACCGTCGCCCATTCCACCAGATAGGGCATGTCGCGGTTCGCAACAGAGCGCGCGCGCAATGTCTCTGCGCCGACGACAATCAGGCCAGCCGTCAGCCCCGGTGGGCGTTGAAACAGCAAATCAGCCAGCAAAATGATACCGCCGACACAAAGCGCAGGCACATACTCAGGGCGGCGCATGGCCCAAGCAAACGTCAGCGCCATCATCATATCCGGCGCGATCCAGCGATTGGGCCCCGTGGTCAAAGGCAGCAAATGCAAGAAAATGATAAAGAACGACAGCCCCAGATAAAGGCTACGCATAACCCAAACACGGGCAGGGCGGTGTTCAGCCATCGCTTGCCTCGCTGGTTTGTTCGGACTCTGCGGTAGGTTCAGGGTTAGAGGGCGCTTCTTCGGGGCGGATCAGCTTGCCTGTGTCCTCGATCCGTTCAGCGCCGTAGTTGCGAAGAACGCGCAGAAATTCGAGCCGCTCATAATCCGCAGAAAGACGGACACGCAGACGCCCACCGGGGTCCTTTGCAACTTGACCAATCACCAAACCAGCAGGAAACACGCCGCCATCACCGGACGACACAACGCGGTCCCCGGGTCTTACCAGATCTGGATTTTCGAGAAAATCAATTGGCGGCGAACGGGTGTTGTCGCCAACCACCAACGCATTTTGTCCCGAGGGTTGAATGACCGCTGGAATACGACTTGTTGTATCGGTCAGTAAAATCACGCGCGATGCATTCTCGCCAACGCCGGATATGCGCCCAACAAGGCCAAGCCCATCCATCGTCGCCCAGCCATCCAGCAAGCCATCGCGCCGCCCAACATTTAGCAGCACAGATTGGCGAAAGGGTGACCCGCTATCGGCCATCACAACACCCGTCACATGGGTGAGGCGCGGATCAAGGCGTACGGAGTTAAGATCAAGCAGGCGCGCGTTTTCCTGCTCTAGCTGCAAAGCGGCTTCCTTCCAGCTTTTCATCTGCTGAAGCTCGCGCCGAAGCTCTTGGTTCTGTTGGTAAATGCGCTGATAACTTTGGAAATCGCGCACCAGATTGATCGTGCCCGTTACGGGCACCATGGCCCAGTCAAAGCTGGGTACAACGCGGTCAATCACGGCAAGGCGAAACCGCTCAACCCGTGGACTGTCGATGCGCCAGACCATAAAGATCGCGAACAAACACAGCAAGATAACACCCAAAAGCAAACGCTTGAGGGGGGCTGTGAAATCTTCGCTCTGTGTGCGGTCATTGGCCAAGGCAGTCTCCGCTACGAGAGGCTAGGTGCTCTGCGCTTGCACGATGCCGAATTTAGCTATCGTAATCAATCGCGTGGCGTAGTTGTTTTTCATATTCAAGCGCTTTGCCGGTGCCGAGTGCAACGCAGTTGAGACTCTCATCCGCGATAGAAACGGCAAGTCCGGTTTGCTCACGCAGGGCAAGATCAAGATCACCAAGCAATGCGCCGCCGCCTGTCAGCATCACACCGCGATCAACAATATCCGCCGCCAAGTCTGGCGGGGTGGCTTCAAGCGCGGTCATCACAGCTTCGCAAATCTGCTGCACAGGCTCTGCGAGCGCTTCTGCGATCTGAGCTTGGGAAATTTCGGTTTCTTTCGGCACGCCATTAAGCAAATCGCGTCCACGAATTTGCATCGACGCACCGCGCCCATCGTCCGGCATACGCGCAGTTCCGATGGAAGTTTTGATCCGTTCCGCTGTGCTTTCCCCAACAAGCAAGTTCTGTTGGCGACGCAGATAGCTGATGATCGCCTCATCCATGCGGTCACCACCGACACGCACAGAGCGCGCATAAACGATATCGCCAAGCGAGAGCACCGCGACTTCTGTTGTACCACCGCCGATGTCCACGACCATATTCCCCGTCGGGTCTGTGATCGGCATGCCTGCGCCAATCGCGGCGGCAATCGGCTCTGCGATCAGGCCCGCACGACGTGCACCAGCGGAAAGAACAGATTGCCGAATAGCACGTTTTTCCACGGGGGTGGCCCCATGGGGCACGCAAACGATGATTTTCGGTTTAGAGAACGTGGAGCGCTTATGAACTTTACGAATGAAATGTTTGATCATTTCTTCGGCTGTATCAAAGTCGGCAATCACACCTTCGCGCATCGGGCGGATCGCTTCGATGGAGCCAGGGGTTCGGCCAAGCATGAGTTTGGCATCTTCGCCAACGGCGAGCACTTTTTTGACGCCATCTTTGATGTGATAGGCCACCACAGAAGGCTCGGACAGGACAACACCCTTGCCTTTGACGTAGACCAGCGTGTTCGCCGTGCCGAGGTCAATGGCCATATCAGATGTGAAGAGGCCGGAAATATTGTCCCAAAATGCCATGCGCTATGGTCCTGCTCAGAATAGTTTTCGGGTCCGCGACTCTGCGAACGCAAACAAGATGCTCTTATAGGATGTTTTGCGCGAGGGAAAAGGGGGTCATTCAAGACAATCGGCGCTAAACCGCCCTTATTTTAAGGGCGGCTTTGCTGAGGAGGGGCGCGAATTTTCTAGAAAATTCGGTTTGGCCTGCGGCCAGAGTTTATTTGGCAAGATGAAGTTTAAGAGACGTCTTTGTAGCTGACGCCCTTTGTGTCATAGCCCACATCTGTTTGATCGCGGCGTACCAGTAATCGATTCAGCGCGCTGACGTAGGCTTTGGCTGAGGCAACGACGGTGTCCGTATCCGCAGATTGGCCTGTAACGATTTTGCCGTCTTCTTCCATGCGCACGGAAACTGTCGCTTGCGCGTCTGTGCCTTCCGTCACCGCGTGCACTTGATAAAGCTGCAATTTCGCGTTGTGTTCGAAAAGTTCTTTCACGGCATTAAAGGTCGCATCCACAGGACCATCGCCGCTTGCAGTGGTCACGTGATCCACGCCGTCGATGCTTAGAGTCAAAGCGGCTTCTTGTGGGCCTTCGGTTCCGCAAACAACGCGCAGAGATTTGACGCTTAGACGCTCTGTCTCAGGATCGCTTGCCGTGCGCATCAGGGCAACCAGATCATCGTCAAAAACTTCCTTTTTGCGATCCGCCAACTCTTTGAAACGCACGAACACGTCTTTGAGCTGGTTGTCACCCAGCTCAAAACCCAAATTCTCTAACTTGGAACGCAGTGCCGCGCGGCCCGAATGCTTGCCCATGACAATGTTCGTCTCGGTCAGGCCCACATCTTCGGGGCGCATGATCTCGAAGGTTTCAGCGTTCTTCAGCATGCCGTCTTGGTGAATGCCGCTTTCATGCGCAAAGGCGTTTTTGCCGACAATCGCCTTGTTGTACTGCACCGCAAAGCCCGACACAGCCGCAACGCGGCGTGAGATGTTCATGATCTTGGTGGTATCGATGCCCGTGGAATAGGGCATGATATCGCCACGCACTTTCAGTGCCATGACCACTTCTTCCAACGCGGTGTTGCCCGCACGCTCGCCCAAGCCATTGATTGTGCATTCGATCTGACGCGCGCCACCTTCAACAGCGGCCAAAGAATTCGCTGTCGCCATGCCAAGGTCATTGTGGCAGTGGGTTGCGAAAATAATCTCATCCGCTCCGGGAACCTTGTTGATCAACATGCGGATCAGATCAGCGCTTTCCACAGGGGCGGTGTAGCCCACCGTGTCTGGGATATTGATTGTTGTCGCACCTGCTTTGATCGCGATTTCAACCGTGCGGCAGAGGTAATCCTCTTCCGTGCGGGTCGCATCCATCGGGGACCACTGCACGTTGTCGCACAGATTGCGCGCGTGGCTGACTGTGTCGTGAATGCGTTCTGCCATTTCATCCATTGTGAGGTTCGGAATGGCGCGGTGCAAAGGGGATGTGCCGATAAAGGTGTGGATGCGCGGGAAGCGGGCGTGTTTCACGGCGTCCCAGCAGCGATCAATGTCACCAAAGTTGGCGCGCGCAAGGCCGCAAATCACGCTCTCGCGTGCATTTTTGGCAATCTCGCTGACAGCACGGAAATCACCATCAGAGGCGATGGGAAAACCAGCTTCGATAATATCGACGCCCATGTCATCCAAAAGGCCAGCAATCTCCAGCTTTTCTTCATGGGTCATGGTTGCGCCCGGGCTTTGCTCCCCGTCGCGCAGGGTTGTGTCGAATATTACGACGCGGTCTTTTTCGGCGGTGGCTTTTTCAGAAGTACTCATTGTCTGTCTCGTTTTCATACGCCTTACGCGGGCAAGGGCTTAACCGGAAATTCTATGTGAAGTGGCGCTCGCTGACCTCCTCTGAGCGCTCGCGCCGACCGGCACGCTCAGAGGCAGCTAAGAAGGAGTAGGCCAAGCAGAGACGCAGCGCTGGCGCGCTGTGCATCGATCTGAAAGGGGCCATTCTTACTCATGGGAATCGTTATAACGCGAAAATGCTTAAGGAAAACCCCTTTTTGGATTGACCTGAAATGCTTGCGAATTATTTTCCGCTCATGAGTTGGAAAAACGCATTGATCATAGGGGCTTCGGGCGGAATTGGGGCAGCGCTGTGCGACCGTTTAAGGACGTCTGGCGCGGCCGTCACGGGCCTTTCGCGTAGCCTAGATGGACTGGATTTAACCAATGAAGCATCAGTTGAACGTGTGCTTGGCACTTTGGAGCAAACCTATGATCTGCTCATCGTTGCAACAGGCGCTTTAGAGATTGAGGGCGCTGAGCCGGAGAAATCCCTAAAGCAGATCAGCGCGAAAGCGATGATGGATCAGTTTGCTTTGAACGCAGTTGGGCCTGCTTTGGTGCTACGCCACGCTGCGCGCTTGATTGATCGCAAATGTCCCGCGCATATCGCGGTTCTGTCGGCGCGCGTTGGCTCGATTGGCGACAATCGATTGGGGGGGTGGTATTCTTACCGCGCGGCGAAAGCAGCGGTGAATCAGATCGTTCACACAAGCGCGATTGAGCTTGCTCGAACCCATAAATCACTGGCCTGCGTCGCGCTACACCCTGGCACTGTCCAAACGCCGTTTACAGAGAAATATGTCGCGCGCCATGCGGCTGTGCCAGCGGTTGAAGCCGCAACCAATCTTCTTGGCGTGCTGAGCCGCCTTGATGCCTCTCATACGGGTCAGTTCTTTGATTGGTCGGGCGAAGGGGTGCCTTGGTGAAACTCATTTTGATTTTAGGGGATCAGCTCAGCACTGAGCTCTCTGCGCTGCGCGCAGCGGATAAATCGACGGACATCGTTGTGATGGCAGAGGTCGTGGCGGAAGCGACCTATGTGAAGCATCATCCCAAGAAGATCGCCTTTATCTTCGCGGCAATGCGCAAGTTCGCGCGCGCGCTTGAGGATGATGGCTGGAGCGTGCGCTACACGCAACTTGACGACACGCATAATGCTGGAAGCATTATTGGTGAGTTGCTGCGTCGCATGGAAGAAACTGGTGCGAAAGACGTGCTGGCGACCTCGCCCGGCGAATGGCGTCTGATTGAGGCGCTGGAGGATGCGCCGATGAAGGTGCAAATGCTTGAGGATGATCGCTTCCTCGCCAGTTTGCAGGAGTTTGAGGCTTGGGCAGAAGGGCGCAAAGCCCTGCGCATGGAGTATTTCTATCGCGATATGCGTCGCAAAACAGGCTTGTTGATGGAGGGCGATAAACCCGTCGGGGATAAGTGGAACTTTGATCACGACAACCGCAAAGCCGCGCCTGACGATGTGAGCTATTCTGGCCCTCTGCCGTTTGAACCTGATGCGATCACCGAAGATGTGCTGGCTTTGGTAGAGGCGAGTTTTCCTGATCATTTCGGAACTTTGGAAGGTTTCAGCTTTGCGACCACCCGCGAAGATGCGTTGAAAGCTTTAAAGCATTTCATCACCCATGCATTGCCACGTTTTGGTGACTTTCAAGACGCGATGCTGACCGAGAACAAATTTCTGTATCACGCTGTCATCTCGCCCTATCTTAACGCAGGTTTGCTGGGGCCTTTGGAGATTTGCCAAGCCGCAGAGCAGGCCTATCGAGATGGGCATGCGCCGATCAACGCGGTGGAAGGATTCATCCGTCAGATCATTGGCTGGCGCGAATATGTGCGCGGCATCTATTTTCTTGAGGGTCCGAATTACACGTCCCGAAATGCACTGGGTCACGCGCGCGATCTTCCTGCGCTCTATTGGGGCGGTGAGACGAAGATGCATTGTCTCTCCATGGCGGTCGAACAGACCCGTGAAGAGGCATATGCCCATCACATCCAACGCCTTATGGTGACGGGTAACTTCGCTTTGCTAGCAGGCATTGATCCAGAACAGGTGCATGAATGGTATCTTGAGGTCTATGCGGACGCCTTTGAATGGGTCGAGGCCCCCAATACCATTGGGATGAGCCAATTCGCGGATGGGGGGATCATCGCGTCTAAGCCTTATGTGTCGAGCGGTGCTTACATCAATCGCATGTCGAATTACTGCAAATCCTGTCAGTATTCTGTCAAAGAAAAGACGGGCGAAAATGCCTGTCCGTTTAACCTGCTTTATTGGGAGTTCTTAATCCGGCATGAGGATCGTTTCGCGGGCAATGCGCGCATGGGCAATATGTACCGCACATGGAACCGCATGCAGGAGGATCATCGTGCACGGGTTCTGGAGGGGGCCGCAATTTTTCTAGAAAAATTGGACGCCGGAGAGGTGGTTTAACTACTCGCTGGCGCCTGCTGTTTCCGGTTCGATCAATTGTCCATTCGCCCATGTGCCAGAGGCAACCTTGCCATCGGTATACTGCATCTCGCCCAGACCTTCGCGTTTGCCATTCACAAACGCACCCACATAAATGTCCCCGCTCGCGTAGCGCGCCGTGCCTTGTCCGGTCATCGCGCCCTCTGACCAGGCTCCATCGTAGGAAAACCCATCCGCCATGCGGAACACACCGCGACCATTGCGCTGACCTTTGGTGAACTGCCCTTCATAGATAGAGCCATCAGGATAGCTTGCCGTTCCAACCCCCAGAATCTCGTTGGCCACCCAAGCCCCGCTGTAGCTGTAGCCATCGGGCCGCGTCAGCGTGCCTTGACCATCATGTTTCGCGTCCTTGAACTGGCCTTCGTAGATCGTGCCGTTCGCATAAACCGCGCGGCCTGTGCCCTCGATCACATTCGCGGCCCATTGGCCCACATAGCCAGAGCCGTTGGGATAGGTGATCTGACCTTTGCCCTGCGCCAACCCGTTGAGCATTTGCCCTTCATAGACAGAACCATCTGGATAATTCACACGGCCCATGCCCTCAATCAGGCCCGAGCGCCATTCGCCGGAATAGATGTAGCCGTCTGAGGCCGTGAATGTGCCAATTCCATGGCGCAGATCGTCAAGGAAATCGCCCTCGTAGATATCACCGTTCTGATAGATGACCTTGCCTTTGCCCTCGCGCCGCCCTGCGACCAGCTCGCCTTCATAAAGATCACCGTTGGGTTGGATCACCTTGCCGATGCCGCTCAGTTGCCCTCCGCGCCAAGGACCATCAAGGATCATCCCATCGCTGAGCGTAAAAACGCCGCGCCCTTCGCGTTTGCCGTCTTGCACTTGGCCCTGATATTCCGAGCCATCGGAATAAAGAATGGTCGCGGCGCCCTCTTTGACGCCATTCACCCAATCGCCCTTGTAGCTGTAGCCATCCGCGCGTTGCAGATTGCCTTTGCCGTGGTGTTTGCCGCCTCGGAACGTCCCTTCATAGCGGCTGCCATCGACGCTGATCGACACGCCCGTGCCCTGCGGCACGCCGTCTTCCCAACTGCCTTCATAGGTGCTGCCATCGCTATAAGTGATGCGTCCGATGCCATCGGGTTTGCCCTTGGAAAATGCGCCCTCATAGACTGCGCCATCGGGAAACAGGGCGCGCCCTTCGCCTAGGATTTCGCCATTGATCCATTCGCCAGAATACTCGTAGCCATTGGGCAAGCGGTAGGTGCCAAGCCCATGCTGCATGCCGTCTCTAAAGGTCCCTTCATAGACGCCACCATCATCATATTGCTTCGTTTGCACATCTGTTGTTTGCGCAGCCAGCGGCGCGGCACTGAACGCGAGGGACATCAAAAGAGCGAGCGAGACGTTACGCATGAAGGGCATCCAGTTCTAAAGGCCACTGATTTCAACGCGACCCTAGATCAGCGCCCTAGCATTGCCAATTGGATTTTCCGGCTCTGCGCGAGCATGCGCCTCTTTCCCTTGGGCGCTGCTAGGGCTACATCTGCATCAACACCTCTTGCCGGAGCGCTAAACATGACCGCCGCATCCAATCCAGATCATTTCCGCATCACGCTGGGCCAGTTGAACCCGACGGTTGGCGATATTGCAGGCAACGCCGTCAAAGCCCGCACCGCTTGGGAGGCAGGGCGCGCTGCCAAGGCGGATCTTGTGGCGCTGCCCGAGATGTTTATCCTTGGCTACAATGCGCAAGACTTAGTGATGAAGCCGGCGGTCCAAGCTGCCTGCCTTGAAGCGATTGAAGAGCTGGCTTTGCACTGTGCAGACGGCCCAGCCTTAGCGATTGGCGGTCCGGCGGTTGAGGATGGCAAGCTCTACAACGCCTATTTCATTTGCCGCGGTGGCAAGATCGCGAGCAAAGCGCTGAAGCATAATCTGCCAAATGAGGATGTGTTCGACGAAGTGCGCATCTTTGACAGCGGTCCTTTGGGCGGTCCTTACTCTGTTGGAAACACGCGCATTGGCAGCCCCATTTGTGAAGATGCGTGGCATGAGGATGTTTCTGAAACGTTAGAAGAAACAGGCGCAGAATTCCTGCTGGTGCCCAATGGTTCGCCCTATTATCGCGGTAAATTTGATGTGCGCATGAACCAGATGGTCAGCCGTGTGATCGAGACGGGCTTGCCTTTGATCTACCTCAACATGGTTGGCGGTCAGGACGATCAAGTGTTTGATGGCGGTTCCTTTGCATTGAACCCGGGTGGCAAGCTGGCTGTGCAGATGCCGGTCTTTGATGAGGATATCGCCCATATCGATCTGACGCGCACCGCAGAAGGCTGGCGCGTGGATGAGGGCGCAAAGGCGCTGATCCCCGGTCAGTTCGAACAGGATTATCGAGTCTGCGTTCAGGCGCTTCGCGATTACATGGGAAAGACCAGCTTCAAGAAAGTGCTGCTTGGCATGTCTGGCGGCATCGATAGCGCGCTTGTTGCGACCATTGCCGTCGATGCGCTGGGCGGCGAGAACGTGCGCTGCGTAATGCTGCCGTCTGAATATACCTCTCAAGGTTCGCTTGACGACGCGAAAGATTGCGCGAAGCGGATCGGCGCGACCTATAATTTCGTGCCAATCAAAGAGGGTCGCGATGCGATCACGAACACGCTGGCGGGTCTCTTTGAGGGACATGAGCCAGACGTCACCGAAGAAAATATCCAATCGCGTCTGCGCGGACTTTTACTGATGGCGATGAGCAATAAGTTCGGCTCTATGCTGCTGACCACGGGCAATAAATCGGAGGTCGCAGTGGGCTATGCTACCATTTATGGCGATATGTCGGGCGGCTATAATCCGATCAAAGATATGTACAAAGTGCGCGTCTTCGAGGTGTGTCGCTGGCGCAATGAGAACCATTTCGACTGGATGATGGGTCCAGCAGGCGAAGTCATTCCCCCAAGCATCATCGACAAACCCCCTTCGGCCGAGCTGCGCCCCGATCAAAAAGACAGCGACAGCTTGCCGGATTATCCGATCCTTGATGGCATTCTAGAAATGCTAGTGGATGATGACGCCTCTGTCGCGGAGTGCGTGGCGGCGGGCTATAAGCGCGATGTGGTGAAACGGGTGGAGCATTTGCTCTACATCTCTGAATACAAGCGCTTTCAATCCGCCCCCGGCACGCGCCTATCTCGGCGCGCATTCTGGCTGGATCGTCGTTACCCTATCGTCAACAGATGGCGCGACAACAGCTGATCAGCTGTTCGCCACCTCTTCATCAGGGGATTCCAACGTCGCCCAAGTGTCATCGCGCGCTGGCTCTGGCGGTGTTTCGCAGGTGCCAAGGTGGATGTTCACTTTCGCGATAAAATTCGCGGATATTGGCGCTGTTACGAATAAGAACGCCAAGATCAGCAGCTCATGATAGGATGACTCCCCCAGCGTGTAAGAATGGATGATTGACGCCACCAAAAGCGCGCCAATGCCAAGGGTGCCAACCTTTGTCGGCGCATGAAGACGCGTCATGGGGTCGTTGAATTTCAACAGACCAATCACACCAACAGCGACAAAGCCCGCACCAATCAGCAGGAATAGCGCAACTGCATAGGTTCCAATAATCTCACCACTCATTCGATGATATCCCCCCGCAAAATAAAGCGCGCTAGCGCGACTGTGGATACAAAGCCAAGCATCGCAATCAGCAATGAGACCTCAAAATAGATTTGCGCGCCTTGCGAAATACCAAGCACGACAACAAGTCCAAGCGCATTGATCACCATCGTATCAAGCGCGAGGATACGATCACCTGACGTTGGTCCAAGGACCAAACGTACCATCGACAGGATCTGCCCAATCACCAATGTCACAAAGGCAATCTTAAGCGCGAGGCTTAGTAGCTCGGGAGCATCCATCATGCGAAAATCTCCTTCAAACGTGCCTCATAGCGGGTCTTGATCAGATCAACCTCGCTGTCAGGATCATCCGTGTGCAGCACATGCACAAGCAAGCTATGCCCTTTGTCGGACAGGTCTGCAGAAACAGTGCCGGGCGTCAAAGTAATCGTGCCCGCGAGCATCGTAATCGCTTCGGGTTGAAGCAGATCAAGCGGGATCACGATCCAAGCGGGTTTTAGTTTCGAGTTTGGCACAGATAGAACGATCCAAGCGACCTGGATATTGGCGACGATGATGTCCCACATAACGATCAGAATATAGACAAACATCTTTCGCAGACGAAACCGCTTTGGCGTATCGGGCCACCAGATCGACGTAAGACGTGGAATAATGATGCCAAGAATGATGCCGAAAACGGCCATCCCTGCAGAGAAACTGTTTTGCAGCAAGATCCAAACCAGAGCGAGCAAAAGCGTCAGAAACGGGTGTGGCAAAAGCCATTGAAATGCGCGTGCCATTTATTTCTCCCCCTTCTTTGCATCGCTCAGCTTGCCGGGCGTTTCAACAACTGTCGAGATATACGCATCAGGTGCGAACAGCCCCGCGGCCATCTTTGACGTGTAGCCATGCACCTGCCCTGCGAAAACCGTATGCGCAACAAGCAAGACGACCAAGCCACCAACAGCGACAAAGGCAAGCGGTGTCGGCGCGCTGGGCATGTCTGCGTCTTCTGGGTGCGAAACACTATGCGCTTTCCAGAAGACAACGCTACCTGCGCGCGCAAAACCCAAAATGCTGATCAGGCTAGACCCTAAGACGATTGCCCAGATCCACGCCATCTTGTCGCTGTCATAGGCTGCATCGAGCACCAAAAGCTTGCCAAGAAAGCCAGAAAGCGGCGGCAGACCCGCCATCGCAATTGCACCAACAAAGAATAGCCCCGCTGTCAGTGCATTGCCCGAAATCACTGGCTGAACTTTCAGATCAAGGTTACTGCGCCCCGTTCGGACAAGATCCGAAATCAGGAACAACGCCGCCCCTGCAAGGGTCGAGTGCACGATGTAGTAAAGCGCCGCCGCGATGCTTTCTGGCGTGAAGAGCGAGATGGAAATCATCACCATACCCATGGACCCAATCACGGAAAACGCCACCAAGCGATCCAACTTCTTCGCCGCCAAGACACCGATCATACCAATCGCCAGCGACAGTAAAGCCGCGGGCAAAAGCCACACATCATGCAAGCCTGCGGTCACTTCAAGCTCTGGATGGAAGATCATCGTGTAAACACGGATGATCGCATAAGCGCCGACTTTGGTCATAATCGCGAAAAGGGCGGCGACTGGGGCTGGGGCCTCTGCATAGCTAGAGGGGAGCCAGAAGTGCAGCGGTACAAGGGCTGCTTTGATCGCGAACACCATTAGCAACAGCACAGATGCGATGCGAATGCCGACGGTTTCTTCAGGTCCAATCATAGCAACTCTGTTAGCAAGGTCCGCCATGTTGAGCGTGCCTGTCTCCGCGTAGATCGAGCCAAGCGCAAACAAGAACAGCGTTGAGCCAATGAGATTGAACAGCACATATTGCACGCCCGCTTTCAGGCGCGCGTTGCCACCCGCGTGGATCATCAGGCCATATGACGCGATCAACAGGACTTCGAAAAAGACGAACAAGTTGAACAAGTCGCCTGTCAGAAAGGCTCCCATAATGCCCATTAGCTGAAACTGAAACAGCGCGTGGAAGTGCCTTCCACGATTATCCCAGCCAGAGCCTATGGCATACAAAAGGACAAACAGCGCCAGCACTGAGGTCAGCAAAACCATCATCGTCGAGAGCTGATCCCCCACCAGAACAATGCCAAAGGGCGCAGCCCAATCGCCCATCTGATAAAGTGTGATAGTCCCGTCAGAGGCTTGCCAAGCAAGGTTCGCGGCGATGATTGTCAGCGCGATAACGCCGGCAAGCGACAGCACACGCTGGATGCCAATATGATAGCGCGCAGCAAACACGATAAAAGGGGCGACAAGCGCGGGCAGAATAATCGGGGCAACGATCCAATGCATCATGATGTACCCTCCGCATCAGCGTCATCGACGCTGGGTTGGTCATCCACGTGGTCGTCGTTTGAGCCTAGGAACGCACCCAAACCGATCATCACGACGACGGCTGTCATGCCGAAGGAGATCACGATCGCCGTCAACACCAATGCCTGTGGCAACGGATCTGCATAAGTCTCCACGCCTTTAATCAAAATGGGCGAGGCACCAACGGTCAAACGACCAGAGGCAAACAAAAAGACGTTTACCGCATAGGTCAGCAATGAAATCCCAAGGATCACCGGAAACGTGCGCAAGCGCAGCGTTAGATACAGACCACCAGCCGTTAGAATGCCAATGGCAGAGGCGACTAAAAATTCCATTACACGCCCTCCTTCGCGGCTTGCTCTTTGGGATCATCGCGCGATGGATCAATCTCGAACGCGTGCTCATTTTCTGGCGCACCCGCTTGGCGTGCAAGGCGTGAGAAGCT
>CAYQZI010000006.1:0-18859 GCA_964421835.1 uncultured Planktotalea sp. | reverse complement strand
AACCCGACAAGCAGGACAACAGGCATAATAACGCGGGTGAGGACGACCATCATCATTGGATGCTCGTTGCCTGCACGCTTTTGATCGGGCTTACGGTTGAGCAAACGCGCCCGCACAGGGCCGCTCAAGAGCGTTTCTGTCAGTGCGTAGATCAACAACGCCGCGATCCCAAGCACGATGATTTCGCCGTAGGTATCAAAGCCACGAAAATCGACGAGGATCACGTTCACAACATTCGTACCGCCACCGCCTTTGTAGGAATTGGCGAGATGGAACTCAGAGATCGGCGCCGTCACCGCGTCCCGTAGCATGTAGTGATAAGACAGCGCGAACGTCGCAAGGCCACCAAAAATCGCAACGCTTGTATCGCGCACACGGCGTAGAACAGAGCTTTCGATGGGTGTTCTGTTTGGCAGGAAGTTAAGCGCCAAAAGCAGCAAGATGATTGTCACGACTTCCACGGTAAACTGCGTCATCGCAAGATCTGGCGCGCTGAAGAACACGAAACCAACGGAGACCATCAGTCCCACAATGCCGATCAAGATCAGCGAAAGCAGGCGATTGCGGTGCATCATCACCATGCCGGCGGTCGCCGCCACCAGCATCAACCAACCGCCAATCGCGACTGGGCTTGCCGGTTGCATCTCGCGCGTCGGCGCGGAAATCGTTCCTGTGCTCCACGCATGATAGCCCACGGCGACCATCGTGATCGTCGCAATCGCCGCGTAGCGCGAGAAGGCTCCATTGTGCAGCGGCAAGATGATCGCGCGCGCAAGCTTTGCAACAGCTTCGACCAGCGCTTCAAAGATCACCTTTGCTTCGGGGCGCGGCATCGCATCCCAAATCCGCAAGGATGGCTTGAAGATGGCGAGCATGATGAGACCGCCTACAACCGCGAGAATGGACATATAAAGCGCTGGCACCAAGCCATGCCAAATCTTGAAATATGCTTTTGGGACCTCGGCCGCGTCACCCAGGACGGAGGCGGTGACAAGTTTCACAAAAGGTTCGGCCAAGAAAGGCGCAACACCGATCACGACCACCAGCACAACAAGGATCGCTGGCGGCAACCAAAGACCTGCACCCGGATCATGCGGTTTGGCAGGGTAGTCGTCGCGCACAGGGCCGAGGAAGACGTGACCAATCAAACGGAAGCAGTAGGCTGCAGAAAACAGTGAGCCAACAGTGGCCATCACAGGCACAAGCCATGGCGTGTTGAAAAGCACTGTGTGGTTCGCTTCTTCCAGCATCATTTCCTTTGACAAGAAGCCATTGAGCAACGGAATTCCTGCCATGGATAGCGCCGCAATCGTCGCAATCACGAAGGTCGCTGGCATCAGTTTGCGCAAACCACCCAAGCGCCTGATATCGCGCGTGTGCGCTTCATGATCGATAATGCCCGCAGACATAAACAGCGCCGCTTTGAACGTTGCGTGGTTGAGGATATGGAACACCGCTGCCATCGCTCCAAAGGCGGTGCCCGTGCCCAAAAGCATGGTAATCAGACCCAAGTGACTGACGGTTGAGAAGGCGAGCAACGCTTTGAGGTCATGCTTGAACAAAGCAATCACCGCGCCCAAAACCATCGTGATTAAGCCAGCGGTTGTGACGATCATAAACCACTCAGGTGTGCCCGCCAACACAGGCCACATGCGCGCCATCAAGAAGATGCCCGCCTTCACCATCGTCGCGGAGTGAAGATAGGCTGACACTGGCGTCGGTGCCGCCATCGCGTGGGGCAGCCAGAAGTGGAACGGGAATTGCGCAGACTTAGTGAAACATCCGAGTAAAATCAGAATAAGCGCAGGAACATAAAGCGGATCTGCTTGGATCAGCGCGCGGTTCTGCAAGATCACACTTAGGTCATAACTGCCCGCGATTTGACCAAGGATCAGCATACCACCGATCATCGCAAGACCGCCCATACCCGTCACAGTCAACGCCATGCGCGCGCCTTGGCGCCCCTCCGGTAGATGCTTCCAATAACCGATCAGCAAGAAGGAGGACAGCGACGTAAGTTCCCAAAACACCAACAAAAGTAGAATGTTGTCGCTTAGAACAATACCGACCATCGCGCCTTGGAACAGCAGCAAGTAGGTGAAGAACTGCCCCATATTGTCGTTGCGGCTGAGGTAGTTGCGCCCATATGCGATGATCAAAAGCCCGATGCCAAGGATCAGCAGCGCAAAGAAGAAGCCAAGCCCATCCAGCATGAGCGAGAAGTTCAGCCCCAACAGGGGCATCCAATCGACGCGGGTCATCACAACTTCGCCCGCAAGGACGCTTGGTAAATTCGTTAGCAATCCAATGAAAGCGGCCAGAGTGACGGTAAACGTCACACCCGCCGTCGCCGCGCGTCCTGCGGAGTTCATCAAGCCGGGGAGCAACGCTCCAAAGAAAGGTAGAGCAACGATAAAGAAGAGGGACACGCGAACTCCTGATCGGATATTTCTGGAACGCTTCTAATGTGCGTTAAATCGTACAAAGCGCAAGGGTTCGAAGACTTAAAACCGACTAAAACTCACAGGAATTTATGCGCAAACGTGTGATTGCCGCCCAAAGGATAGACATTCCTCTCTTTCGGGCGGCAAAAGTCGTTTTACTTCGCTAAAACAGCGTCGATATCAGCTGCGTTGTGGCGGTTCGGGAGCTGCGCATTCGGCTCACCCCATGCGACATTGACGATCTTGCCGCGCTTGACCGCGTCACGCTCACCAATTTGCTTAGTCCAGCGCTGTACGTTCTCATAGCTTTTCACGTCCAAGAACTCGCCCGCCTCATAGGCTTTGCCCTCGGCCAAGCGACCATACCACGGCCAAGTCGCGATATCGGCGATGGAGTATTCAGAGCCAGCTAAATATTCGTTTTCAGCCAAATGGCGATCCAGAACATCCATCTGACGTTTCACCTCCATCGCGAAGCGGTTGATCGGATATTCCATTTTGAACGGTGCGTAATGGTAAAAGTGACCAAAGCCTCCGCCAAGATACGGCGCGCTGCCCATTTGCCAGAATAGCCAGTTGAAACATTCAACACGCGCTTGGCCTTCTGGGATGAGCGCCCCGAATTTCTCAGCCAAGTGCAGCAAAATCGACGCGCTTTCAAAGACGCGGACCGGCTCTTCGCCACCTGAGTAATCCAACAACGCTGGGATCTTTGAATTCGGGTTCGCGTCCACGAAACCAGAGCCAAATTGATCGCCATCGCCAATCTTGATCATCCAAGCGTCGTACTCCGCGCGTGTGTGCCCAAGCGCAAGCAGCTCTTCGAGCATGATCGTGACCTTCACACCATTCGGCGTGCCCATGGAATGCAGCTGCAATGGATGTTCGCCGCGCGGCAGCTCTTTGTCATGCGTCGCACCCGCAATCGGACGGTTGATGGAGGCGAATGTACCGCCGCTTTCCTGCTCCCATGTCCAAACCTTCGGGGGGGTATACTCGTCTTGATTGCTCATGATCTAGCTTTCTTTGTTAGCGAACAGGGCGCTGTGTTCATCGCGTAGGATATTCTTTTGAACCTTGCCCATCGTGTTACGGGGCAGGGCGTCACAGATAATAATCTTGCGGGGATGTTTAAACCGCGCGAGCGCCTCAAAACACACTGCTGTGATCTGATCGACGCTGGGCCCGTCACCTTCTGCGACAACGACTGCCACGGGGCTTTCGCCAAAGTCAGGATGCGGCACGCCAATGACTGCGCTTTCTTTAACGCCCGGTTGATCGTCGATGACCAGCTCAAGCTCTTTCGGGTAAATGTTGTAACCCCCTGAAATAATGAGGTCTTTGCCGCGTCCAACGATCTGCACATAGCCATCGCTATCAATCAAACCTAAATCGCCAGTGATGAAAAACCCATCGCTGCGCAGCTCTTCGGCGGTCTTCTCGGGCATTTGCCAGTAACCTTGAAAGACGTTCGGCCCGCGGACTTCGAGCACACCAATCTCGCCCTGCGCCAGCTCTTCACCGCTTTCAGGATCGCAGACTTTCACCTCCACACCCGGCAGCGGCAACCCGACGGTGCCGGCTTTGCGCGCGCCCCCGTAAGGGTTGGAGGTGTTCATATTTGTTTCGGTCATGCCGTAGCGTTCAAGAATATGCTGGCCCGTGCGCGCTTCGAATTGCTCGTGCGTTTCGCTGAGCATCGGCGCGGAGCCAGAAATGAACAAACGCATATGCGCGGCTGCGTCCTTGGTGAAACCATCATGATCGAGCAGGCGGGTATAGAACGTCGGCACGCCCATCATCGTCGTCGCACGGGGCATTTCGGCAAGGATCGTGTCAGGGTTAAACGCAGGCATGAAGATCATCGCGCCGCCCGTTAAAAGCATGATGTTGCTCGCCACGAAAAGCCCATGCGTGTGGAAAATTGGCAAAGCATGCAAGAGCACGTCATCTTTGCTAAAGCCCCAAAAATCCTTGAGCACCTCAGCGTTGGAGAGCAGGTTGTTCTGGCTCAACATCGCCCCTTTAGAACGCCCCGTCGTGCCGGAGGTATACAGAAACGCCGCAAGATCATCGCCGCTGCGCGGGGTCGTGTCGGTGGTTTCAGGCTGCGCGTTCGCGGCCTCCAGCAAACTGCCAGACCCGCTTGCATCAAGCGTCATCAATGACGCCCCCGTGCGCGCGGTAATCTCTGTAATACCTTCTTGTTTACTTGGATCGCAGATCACCAGCTTCGCGCCGCTGTTTTCGATGAAATACTCTAGCTCGACTGCTGTGTAGGCGGTGTTGAGCGGTAAAAAGATGATCCCCTTTTGAACGCAAGCCGCATAAACTGCCAAGGCTTCGGGCGACTTTTCAACCTGCAGCGCTAGCCGATCACCCGCTTCCAACCCAGCATCCACCAAGGCCCCCGCAATTTGCGCGGCCATCCGCAAGAACGCATCATGCGTCAGTGATTCACCGCCCGGAACATGAATAAATGGCGTCTGTTTGCCCAAATGCGGCGCGAACAAAGCGTCATAAAGCGGGTTGGTCATAGAGCCTCGCTGGCGGTCTTGCGAATTAAGTCGCTGTCAAACTGCCCTTTGAGCCCGATACACACAATCCCAAAAGGCGCCTCGTCGGGGGCATCGGTGATCTCAAAGCGCTGCCCGACGATATGCAGCGCTTTGCGCGCACCGAATTGATCCGCGAAGAAGCCTTTTGCGCGGGCAACATGCATGTGTTCAGCGGTCAGTTTCAGCGCGAGCGCTGCGCCGTCCAATGGCTGGGTACAAGGCAAAGCGATGCTCTCAAAAAGCCCATCTGCATGACCGTCCTGCGCGCTTTTCCGCGGGTTTGCGCCAAGGCCTAGCACCATATCAAGCGGGGCTATTCCGTGGCGTGCGCTGAGTTGGCGCGCGTTTGGCGCAAGCGTGTTGAGCCATGTCTCAAGCGCATTTAGATCTTCGGCGTTCACCAGATCGATCTTGTTGATCAAAGCCAAGTCCGCATCCGCCAACTGCCGCGTGATCGTGTCACCAATGTATTCGTTGACCGCCGCCTCTTGGATCGTTTCCGCATCCACCATCACCACGGTTCCGTCCGGCGCAAACCCGTCGAGCAAGCTGACAGAGGCTGCAATCGCCGACGGAATCGCGACGCCGGAGCATTCGATCACCACTTGGTCGGGGCGCACCTCTAGCTTGCCAAGATCAATCAGCGCCGCGCTCAAATCCGAGCCGAAAGAGCAGCAAATGCATCCTCCTGCTATCGAGATAAGGTCATCGCCTTGCGCTTCGATCAAGTCTTCGTCAATCGGTAAGGCCCCAAATTCATTGACCAATACGGCCAGCTTGCGCCCATTCGCGGTGCGCAGCAAATGATTGACCAGCGTGGTTTTGCCCGCGCCCAGATACCCGCCGATTATAGTGACAGGGAGCGCTTCAGGCATCTGCTGCGGCGAAAATTCGGCCCCCTTGCACGGTGCCCCAGACATCGACATCCTTCAGGTTCTCAGGCTCCGCTTCGCGTGGATCGCTTTCGAGAACGGCAAAATCGGCACGTTTGCCGACCTCGATTGAACCGATCTGCCCATCCATATGAAGCGTATGCGCCGCACCCATGGTGACGGCCCAAAGGGCCTCATCGACGGTAATTTTCTCGTGTTCGCCCTGGGTGCGCCCAGAAGCGGTCAAACGATTCACCGCGCACCATGCCGTGAACAATGGGCCCAGCGGCGTCACAGGGGCATCCGAGTGAATTGTCATTGGCACACCGCACTCCAACGCCGTGCGCGTCGCGTTCATCCGCAATGCGCGATCAGGCCCGACCGTGAGACGGTAATGCTCATCTCCCCAATAGAAGTGATGGTTGGCGAACAGATTTACGCTCATCTTGAGTGCGGCCATCTTTTTAAACTGCGCGCGATCTGCCAATTGGCAATGTTGCAAAACAAAGCGGTGATCGCTTGACGGCACTTTCTTCAGCGCCAATTCGAGCTTTTCGATCGCCAGTTGCGTGGCTTGATCCCCGTTCGTGTGCGTGTGCACTTGAATGCCCTCAGCCAGGGCAAGTTCGTAGATTTCCTGCATTTGCTCTGGCGAAATATACCAAAGCCCGTTCGGCGCACCGTTGTGATACCCGGGCCAACGCATCCGTGCTGAAAACCCTTGGATCGAGCCATCAGCAACCACTTTGATCCGCCCCAGCGAGAGCCGATCTGTCGAGAGTTTCTTGAGACGCGCAACCTCTGGAATCAGCTCTTTTGGCGGCAATCCCAGGAAAAATCGCAGCGGCACAACGCATGCAGGAAAGGTCGGCTCGCCCGTGACACGCAGCATTGTTTCGACGGCTTCCGGCTCTAAACGCGCAGCAAGATCGGTCACTGTTGTTACACCCGTGCGCACACACAAACGCGCAAAATCTCGCAAACCCCGCTCGTCGCTGTCGGTCATCGAGCGGTTCAAACCTACGTGTTCGCCGACCGGCGTCATCGCATCGGGGCCTTTCAATTCGCCCATCGGCAGCCCGTCGCTGCCAAGCGTAATGCCAGGATGGTTCACGCCAGCTTTCATTAACCCGGCCAGTTCCAGTGCTTTGGAATTAACATACAGGATGTGCCCCGAGGCGTTCATCACACCAACTGGCCGCGTCTCGGAAACGCTATCAAGCTGCGCGCGGGTGATGGGTTTGTTGTCGAGGTAGATCGGATCAAGCTGCCAACCGGTCAGCGGTGCGTTCGGATCTTCGAGCAGCGCCTCGGCAGCGGTGAGTGATGCGAGAACGTCTTCGATGCTTTTGTTCCCGCTCCACATTTTGCCTTTGGGATCCATGCGATCAAAATATCCACAATAGACATAGCGCCAAAGCGTGCCCTCCATCGTGTGCGCATGACCTTCAACCAGACCGGGGAACAAGACTTTGTCCGCGAAGCGATCATCAAGCTCGTAGTCTCCCCACGTCGCGATTTCCTCGAGCGAGCCGACGGCCAAAATCCGCCCTTCGCGAATCGCCACATGACTTGCTTCTGGCTTTTGCGGGTTCATGGTGACGATTTTCTTAGCGGAAAAGACGGTTGTTTTCATATCTGGCTCTCTTGCGCGGGCGTTGCATTTTTCTCAGCGTAAGCATGATTAATTTGCGTGCAAACAAATTTTTGTGCTGCGCCTCGCAGGCTTGCGCAAACGAAATGGTTAAAAAATGGTTGCCGAAAGGGAAAAACGCCGTTTAGGCTGGCCCTATAAAAACAACAAACATCAACAGGTCCGGCATTCAAGGGAGACAAAATGAAACACTTTATTAGGGGTCTAACCGCCAGCGTTGCTTTGGCCGCTGTCATGGCGACCGGCGTCGTGGCGGAGGGTCATAAGACGGGCGGCACGCTTGTTACAGTTCTTGGCAGCAACGTGCGCAATCTCAATTCAGCGGTGCAATCTGGTATCGTGACTGGATATCCTGGCGCGCAACTTTTCGCATCGCCCCTGCGCTATGACGAAAACTGGGAGCCGCAGCCCTACCTTGCCGAGAGCTGGGATGTTTCCGAGGATGGGCTGACGGTCACGTTAAATTTGGTTAAGAACGCGAAGTTCCATGATGGTACGCCACTGACGTCCGAAGATGTCGCCTTTTCGGTTGACGTGATCAAAGCGAACCACCCGTTCAAATCCATGTTCGCGCCAGTGGAAAGCGTCGATACGCCTGATGCGCACACAGCAGTTTTGAATCTAAGCAAGCCGCATCCAGCGCTGATGCTGGCAATGTCCGGTCAGTTGATGTCGATCATCCCCAAACACATTTACGGCGATGGCGAAATCACGGATGTGAAAGCACATGCGCGCAACAATGAGAATGTAGTTGGATCCGGCCCATTCAAGCTCGTCGAGTTTAAAAATGGTGAGCATGTTATTCTTGAACGCTTTGATGATTTCTTCATCGAGGGCCGTCCTTACCTAGATAGAATTGTCATGCGGATCATCACCGATCCTGCGGCGCGTGCGATTGCCTATGAAAACGGTGAAATCCACATGGGCGCGTTTGAATCTCTGCCGCGCATCATCAATCGTCTTAAGAAAGTGGAATCGCTGACTGTAACGGCGGATGGCTATGGCGCGATTGGTCCGATAGACTGGCTTGCGATGAACACTGCTAAAGGGCCTTTGGCTGATGTGCGCGTGCGCAAAGCGATTGCCTACGCGGTTGATAAAAACTTCATCCACAAGGCTTTGATGCAAGGGACAGCGGCGGATAGCACCTCGGGCATTCACCCTGATAGCCCATTTTATGCGGCGCAAGATGGCTACGACGTTGACCTCGAAAAGTCTGCGGCGCTTCTTGATGAAGCAGGTTTTCCTGTAACGGACGGTTCGCGGATGAGCTTGACCATCGACTTTGGCTGGCCAGGCGTGAAGCCACAGGTTGAATATGTCAAAGCGGCCTTGAAAAAGGTGAACATTGACGTTGAAGTGCGTGCCTCTGCTGATTTCCCAACTTGGGCAAAGAAGATGGGCACCGGCGATTTTGATATGTCATGGGACACTGTCTTCAACTGGGGCGATCCGGTTATTGGTGTGCACCGCACGTATGACAGCACAAACATCCTTAAAGGTGTGTGGTCCAACACCCAAAGCTATTCCAACGCCCGCGTGGACGAGTTGATGGCGATGGCGGCGGTTGAAACCGATGATGCGAAACGCAAGGCACTCTATAAAGAGTTCCAAGAAATCATCGCTGACGAAGTGCCCGTCTACCACACAAACACTTTGCCCTATCACACAGTCTTCAACGACAAAGTGAAGAACGCTCCAATGGGCATTTGGGGGACTTCCACGCCGATCGATATGGTTTGGCTTGACGAATAACTCTCCTTTCAGAGCGCAGCACCTGTTGCGCTCTGATCCTGTTCTAACGCTCTAATCGTTAACATTCCGTTCAAATTCAGGGGCCTACATGCAGGTTTTGCAAAGTTTCGCGATCCGCGCAGGCTATGCCGTGATCTTACTGATCGCCGTTTTGGTACTGAATTTCTCTATGATGCATCTTGCGCCAGGGGATGTCGCTGACACCATCTCTCAAAGCATGGGTGGCGCTGATCAAGAATTGTTGGATCAAATTCGGGCTGACTACGGTTTGGATCAGCCCTTCATCGTTCAACTCGGCCGCTACATTGGCGGCGTTTTGCAATTCGATCTCGGGTTTTCGTTTTTCTACAATCAACCTGTGACTGAATTGATCTTGCAAAGGTTACCAGCGACGTTGCTTCTGGTGATTACCGCTCAGCTTCTGGCTTTGTTGATTGGCGTCGTTATGGGCGTCATTTCTGCGCGAAAGCCCAATGGCATTTTGAGCCACTTCGTTACCTTCCTTGCGCTTTTTGGTTACGCTGCGCCTGTGTTTTGGACCGGAATTCTTCTGCTGATCGCTTTTTCGCTAAAGGTACAATGGTTTCCTGTTGCAGGTATGCGAGATGTCACAATTGAGGGCGGTTTTTGGCTGCAGTTCGTAGATGTTGTAAGACATATGGTTTTGCCCGTCGTCACTCTGGGGTCTCTTTTTCTTGCGCTTTATTCGCGTCTTGCGCGTGCGACGATGATGGAAACGCTAGGATCAGATTTCGTGCGCACGGCCAAGGCGAAGGGTCTATCGCCCAACCAAGTCGTTTATAAACATGCGCTTAAGAATTCACTTTCTCCTGTCATCACTCTTGCGGGCCTGCAATTTTCTGCCGTCATTTCAGGCGCTGTGCTTGTGGAAGCGGTCTTTAGCTGGCCCGGACTTGGCACGCTTGCTTTCCAATCGATCATCGCGCGTGATACACCGACGATCTTAGGTATTTTGTTTTTTTCTGCCTTGGTTGTCATCGTTGGCAACCTTTTGACGGACCTCGCCCTACGCCTTGTTGACCCGCGTGTGGGAGGCAAAGGATGAGCCTTATCGATCCCGAAGAGACACTGCCACCCGCGCGCTCGCCGCTGTCCGAAGCTTGGGAGATGTTTCGCGGTAATACCGCTGCGATGATTGCGCTTATCGTTTTGGCCCTTATCATGATTTGCGCTGTTTTTGGCCCCTGGCTCTACCCGACAGATCCTTTCGACATGGTTTGGGCGCCCTTTTCGCCGCCCGGTGTCGATGGGTTCCTTCTGGGAACAGACTACTTGGGCCGCGATTTGCTCGCCGCGCTTATTCATGGATCGAGAGTGTCTATCGTGATCGGCCTTGCTGCTGCGAGTGTCTCCATCTTGATTGGCGTTACGGTTGGTGCCCTGGCTGGGTTCTACCGTGGATGGGTTGAGGAGGTGTTAATGCGCATCACCGAATTCTTCCAAGTTTTACCGACGTTGCTGTTTTCGATGGTTATCGTCGCGCTGTTCGGGGCATCGCTGCCAATGATCACCTTTGCAATCGGTGTTGTGAGTTGGACAGCCGTTGCGAGAATCACCCGCTCGGAATTCTTGCGAATCCGAGAGCTGGAATATGTGATGGCGTCGCGCGCTTCGGGCGCGACGAATGGAAAACTCATGTTCCGCGTGATCCTGCCCAACGCATTGCCGCCCATTATTGTGCAAGCAGCGCTTATGGTCGGGTCCGCAATTTTGTTCGAGGCGGGTTTGTCCTTCCTCGGTCTGACCGATCCTAATGTCGTCAGCTGGGGCCAAGTTATTGGATCCAATCGACAATATATCCTTGATGCAAGCTACACAGTCACCATCCCGGGTCTTGCAATCTTTGTGACCGTTTTGTGCATCTCCCTTGTTGGAGACGGGCTTAACGATGCGCTGAACCCCAAATTGAGGTCGCGTTGATGGCATTGCTAAGCGTTAAAAACTTAAGGATCGAGATAAAGACCCGTGCAGGGGTCGCGCCCGTAATTGATGATCTTTCTTTCGATCTTGAGGCGGGCGAAAGCCTGAGCTTTGTAGGCGAGTCCGGATGCGGCAAATCGATGACGGCGTTGGCGCTTATGGGACTGTTGCCCGAAGGGGTGGGCAGCGTCGCTGCTGGGTCGATCACCTTTGCTGGTGAAGAGCTGACGACAGCGCCGGAAACGCGGTTGCGTGAAATTCGTGGCAATGACATTTCGATGATTTTTCAAGAACCTATGACGTCGCTTAATCCGCTCTACACGATTGGCGAGCAGATTGCAGAAGTCTTGCGCGCGCATCAGAACCTGAGCCGCAAAGCGGCTTGGAACCAAGCGATTGAACTGCTTGATGCGGTGCGCATTCCGAACGCGAAAGCGCGGGTGAATGACTACCCGTTTCAGATGTCTGGCGGTCAGCGACAACGTGTGATGATCGCGATTGCGCTTGCGTGTGAGCCGAAAATACTGATCGCGGATGAGCCGACAACGGCGCTGGATGTCACTGTACAGGCGCAGATTTTTGACCTTTTGCAAGACATGCGCCGTCAGACTGGCAGCTCTATCATCTTGATTACCCACGATATGGGGGCTGTGGCAGAAATGGCCGAGCGCATGATTGTGATGTACGCTGGGCGCAAAGCCGAGCTGGGCCCTGTCGAAAGCGTCATTGCGCACCCGCGCCACCCCTATACTGCGGGTTTGATTTCCTGTGTTCCTCATATTGCCTCCACTCTCACAGAAGAACGTGAAGAATTGGTTGAGGTCCCTGGAATTGTTCCAGCGCTTCAAGACTTTGGCAAAGACACCTGTTTGTTCGCCTCACGCTGCGCGCAGGCGCAAGAGCAATGCATGCGCGCACGTCCGCCTGAAATAGCGTTCGGCCCAGAGCATCAAGCCGCATGCTGGCGCGCGGAGGAGCTTTGAGATGAGCAAAGAAACCCTGCTGAATGTCGAAGACCTCGTTGTTCGTTTCGCGGTAAAACGTGGCCGCGGGTTTGGCAAAAACGCCTATTTGCATGCTGTGGATAACGTCAATTTCACAGTAAAACGTGGTGAAACACTGGCCATTGTAGGCGAATCCGGCTCGGGCAAAACAACAGCTGCGCTTGCCGTTGCGCGTTTGGTGAAAAGCTATCAGGGCAAGGTCGAATTAAACGGCACAGATCTGTTAAACCTGAGCGATGAAGAGTTGCGACAAGCGCGCGCGAAGGTGCAATTCATCTTTCAAGACCCTTATTCCTCGCTCAATCCCCGTCTGCGCGCGAGCGATATTGTGCGCGAGCCGATGGACAGTCTTGGCAACATGAGCGAGCCTGAAAAGGCAGAACGCATCGATTTCCTATTCGAAGCCGTTGGCCTGCGGCCTGAGCAACAACGCCTTTTCCCGCATCAGTTTTCTGGAGGTCAGCGTCAGCGTATCGGCATTGCGCGCGCGCTTGCCACGCAGCCGGATGTGATTATCTGCGACGAGCCTGTCTCTGCTCTTGATGTGGCTGTGCAAGCACAAATCTTGAACCTGTTGCGCAAGCTACAACAGGACTTCGGGTTGACCTATCTGTTCATCAGTCATGACCTTGGCGTGGTGCAGCACATGTGCGATTCCATTGCCGTGATGTATATGGGCAAAATCGTAGAATACGGCCCGCGCCTTGATATTTTCAACGCGCCGCAACACCCCTACACGCGTGCTTTGCTTTCGGCTGTGCCCTCTGTGGATAAGGCGCGCCGCGCCAAGACCAAACGCATTTTGATCCCCGGCGATCCGCCTGACCCCGTCAACCTGCCAGCAGGTTGCCGTTTTGCCAATCGCTGCCCCGCTGCGCAGGACATGTGCCGCCGCGATGAACCTGCATTGACCAATGGCGTCGCCTGCCATTTCCCAGGCACCGAGCTTACCGCTTAGGTTTTTCACTTATCCACAGGTTGATCACCCCTTCGACCACCGCAGTGCCATCGCGGCGGCGTGCACAGACCTTTATGGGCAAATCGCCAGCGACCCATGTGCTTGGATCGCTGACAGCTTCGCAAATCAGGTCAGTATCGGCTTTGGCGGGATAGCTCAGCTCCATGCCCTTGGGGATCCAGCGCAGGTGCTTCGGGATCGTTGCTTCTGCCAAAAAGCCCATCGCCATTTCCAAACCATTGGCCACCGCAATCACGTGAACAGTGCCAATATGGTTCTGCACAGAGCGGCGTTTTTTGAGGGAAATCTCGCAGCGCCCGGGCTCTAAAACCGTCACCAAAGGGCGAATCGTGCTGAAGTATGGTGCCTTACGCGACGCATAAATCGAGAAAATCTGACGTCCAAACGGCAGTTTTAGCGTCTTTTCATAGCTGCGTAAGATGTATGGTTTGCTCATTTTCAGCCCCTTAGGTTACGTTCTTACTGATTAGGGCAAGCAAAGCGACGGTGCATGCATGACGCCGCGAAAGGATGGAACGATGGCTGAAAATAAAACTGCAATCACACCCGTAGATCCACGAGATTTCATTGAGGGTGTTGAGCACCCCACGCGCAAAGCGGACGCTTTAGTGTTGTTTGATCTCTACAAACGGATCACGGGCTATGAACCGCGCATGTGGGGTCCAACAATCATTGGGTTCGGGCGCTATGAGTATAAATATGAAAGTGGGCGTACAGGTGAATCGCTTGCTGCGGGCTTTTCGCCGCGTAAAGCCAATCTGTCGATTTACATCGTTCCGGGGTATCAGGATTACGACGAGATCCTCGCGCGGCTTGGCAAATACAAGATCGGTAAATCCTGTCTCTACGTGAATAAGCTTGCCGATGTTGATATGGATGTCCTTGAAGAACTGATCCGCACGGGTCTCTCGGACCTCGATAAAATTTGGCCTGTCCACGCTGAATAGAGGCGGAAAACTGGACAAAGCGCACCGCCTGTGAAAAAGCACCTTCAACAGGAGAGCGCCTTCATGACCACCACTCGTTTCGCCCCATCGCCCACCGGCTACATCCACGTTGGCAACCTGCGCACCGCGCTGTTCAACTACATGATCGCCGCGAAAAACGGCGGCACCTTCATTCTGCGCATCGATGATACTGATCCTGTGCGCTCTGAGGAAAAATATGTCGACGCGATTAAGCAAGACCTCGAGTGGTTGGGCCTCACATGGGACAAGATGGAGCGTCAGTCGTCCCGCATGGATCGCTATGCTGACACGGCCGATAAACTGCGCGAAATGGGCCGCTTTTATGAGGCGTTTGAAACGCCGACAGAGCTAGATCTGAAGCGCAAAAAGCAGCTCAACATGGGCAAACCGCCTGTCTATGACCGCTCCGCTTTGGCGCTGTCTGATGCAGAAAAAGACGCGCTGCGCGAAGAGCGCGGCAATGGCGTGTGGCGCTACAAGCTGGATCAAGAGCGGATTGAGTGGACGGACGGTATCCTTGGCGACATTTCTATTGATGCGGCGTCTGTGTCGGATCCCGTCCTTATTCGCGGCGATGGTCAGGTGCTTTATACGCTCGCGTCTATCGTGGATGACACGGATATGGGTGTGACGCATGTTGTGCGCGGCTCTGACCATGTTACCAACACAGCGACGCAGATCCAGATGATCAAAGCGATTGGCGGCACGGTTCCCGACTTTGCGCATCACTCATTGCTGACTGGCCTGCAGGGCGAATCCTTGTCCAAACGTCTCGGCACATTGGCGCTTCGTGATCTGCGCGAAGCGGGCGTTCAGCCGATGGCGCTGTTGTCGTTGCTCGCACGGCTTGGCTCTTCCCAGCCGGTTGAGCTGCGCAGCTCTTTGCAGGAGTTGATCGAGGGCTTTGACATTGCGCACTTCGGCTCTGCGCCAACCAAGTTTGATGCGGAGGACCTCTATCCGCTGACCGCGCGCCATAACCACACCTTGCCTTTAAGTGCAGTCGCTGATCGTATCGCCTCCCTTGGTGTGCCAAACGATCAGGCAGAGCGTTTCTGGGACGTCGCACAAGAGAACATCACAGTGCTTAGCGATTTGTCTGAATGGGCGGATCTTGCACAAAATGGCGCGGATCCTTTGATCGATGCAGGGGACGAAGATTTCATTGCACAGGCGATGACACTGCTCCCCGATGGACCCTACTCAGATGCGACTTGGGGCGAATGGACCTCTGCTGTGAAAGAGGCGACGGGCCGCAAGGGCAAAGGTCTGTTCATGCCGCTGCGCAAAGCCGTAACGGGGCGCGAACGCGGGCCTGATATGGCATCGCTTATGCCGCTTTTGCAAGTCATCAAAGCCAAGGGCTAAGGGCAAGCCGCAGGCTTTTTAAGTCCGCGATTTTTCACACGCAGCATCGGATCCAGCAAGGCAATCCGATGCGGGATTGCGTGTTTGATGTCGCGGGCGTCCGCGGGTGGGATGCGCCCTTTGCCAAGAGCATAGATAAAGAGCGCACTTTCTGCCAAGTCTTCCCTCTTAGGCGCGCTCGCGCCGTAGCGTGTCAGAAAGCGGCCATCTTTTCGCTGAGCGGTTTTCCATTTGCGCGATTTTCCGACGTTGGCATCCCAAGAGGCATGAACAGCCTCATGAAACAGCGATTCCTCCAAATGGTTAGCTTTGATCCTTCGCGTTGCTTGATCTGCATACATCACGATCTGACCCGTGCCTGCATGAAACCCTTCGCGCCCTTTGTGCACAGACAGGCGGTTCACGTTCGCGCGTAAAGTTGCTGGGATTTGCCCGAGACCGCGCATATAGCGCATCGCTTCCGCTTGGGCTTTTTGTGGGCTGCCGAACTCTGGATTGATGACAACCTTGGTCACTTTCCCATCGCTAAAATGCGCATCAAACACATAGGCGTTGATCACAGGTTCACCATCAACGCGCTTGTCCCACACCTGCTGCATGTCGCGTCCTATGTAGCTCAAACAGGCAAAGGTTGATGGATCATGCTTTTCGATGGCTTGGAAAACTGTATCGACAAAGTTGAAATAGAGTGGTCCCTGCTGCGCTGTCGCGCTGTTCGTGCCAAAAACGCAAGCCAAGCTAAAAGCGGCTCCGAAGACTGATTTACGTTTGATCATTGTGAACTTCCAAGGATTGACCGTAACATGGGTTGATATGCCTTAGAGAGGTCGCATCATGTCTGACAGTCAAGCCAAATTCCTTACGGGATCACTCTTTAAGCATGTTTCGGTGATGTCGCTCACCGCCTCAGTCGGATTGATGGCGATTTTCTTGGTCGATTTCGTGGATATGATTTTCATCTCCATGCTCGGCAAAGCAGAGCTCGCGGCGGCTGTCGGATACGCGGGCGCGATCCTTTTCTTTACCACTTCTTTTGGCATCGGCATGTCCATCGCAGCGGGTGCTCTCGTGGCGCGCGCACTTGGGGCAGGGGACGAAGAAGAAGCCAAGCGCAAGGCCACTCATGCGCTCATCTACGGCTTCGTGTTCGGCGCTATTTTTGCGGCACTTGTCTGGATGAACCTTGGGTTTTTTGTCACGTTGTTAGGGGCCTCAGGCGAGACACATGCGCTTGCGGTGCTTTATTTGCAAATCATCGTTCCGACCCTTCCATTCTTGATGATTGGTATGGTCGGCGGTGCTATCTTGCGCGCGCATGGGGATGCGAAACGCGCGATGATGGCGACGATTTATGGCGGCTTGGTTAATGCTGTGCTGGACCCGATCCTGATCTTCGGACTTGATCTGGAACTCACTGGTGCTGCACTTGCCTCTGTTGCGGCGCGCTTGACGATTGCCGCAGTCTCCCTTTTGCCAATCATCAAACACTACGGTGGTTTCGTGAAGCCAGAAACGCGCGATCTTATGCTTGATCTCCGCCCCGTTTTCGCGCTCGCATTCCCTGCGATCCTCACCCAACTCGCGACGCCCATTGGTCAAGCCTACGTCACACGTGCCATGGCCGAATATGGCGAGGCGGCGGTTGCAGGCATGGCCGTTGTTGGCCGTCTCACACCTATCGCATTTGGTGTTATTTTCGCGCTCTCTGGTGCAGTGGGTCCGATTATTGGCCAAAACTTTGGCGCGGGTCAGCATGATCGCGTGCGCGGTGGCTTCAAAGCGGGCATCACCTTTGTGGGCATTTTCGTCGTCTTCATGACAATGCTGCTTTTCTTGCTGCGATCCCCCATCGCTGACATTTTTGCGGCAGAGGGCATCACACGTGAGCTTATCTATCTTTTCTGCGGTCCGCTTGCGCTGGTCTTCTTTTTCAACGGTCTTTTGTTCGTTGCAAATGCCAGCTTTAACAACCTTGGCCATCCCTATTATTCCACTTGGCTCAACTGGGGTCGGCACACGATTGGCACGATCCCACTGGTCATTCTGGGCGCGCTTTGGTTCGGTGCGCCGGGTGTCCTGATTGGCCAAGCGGTGGGTGGCATCATCTTCGGCGCGCTTTCAGCCGTCCTTGCGTGGCGCGTTATGAGCAAAGTCGAAAACGAAGCTGGCACCCTACCCAAGCAAGAGCCTTTCGCACGCGAAGCACGCCATCTGCATCATACAACGTGGAAGCGCTAAGGCTTGATAATCCTACAGTCGCGCGCCGCCAAAGCGTCATCGATAAATGCGGTTTCGTGTTTTAGCAGAACCTGATGGCGTGGATAGATGGGCGCGCTGCGATCGTTTAAGATGGGTGCGTCCCAGCCATGGGTGGTGTTAAAAAAGCGCTTTGCACCGCCTTCGCCAAACTCGGTCAAATAGCCTTGCACAACCACATCGAGGTAACTCAACAAGATCGGATGCGCGGCACTGGCAGCAGCGTGCTTCCCTTCTGGAATTTCGTAAATCACCGTGTTCACGTGATCTTCCAAGGGGACACGATCATAGGCAAACTCACGTTCATCTAAAGCAGCCCAATCGGCGTTTGGCACATCCGCGCTCAAGCCTTCAATCTCGATGATAGGATCTCGCACAGCAGTTAGAAACGCTACATCGCGCAGGCTGGTATGACGCCAAGCCCGCGCCCAGCCTTTGACGCATATCCGTTGCACGTTCGGGTAATTCTGCGTCGCGCGATTAACCAAACTACCATATCCGAAGAAACGCGGATGGCTCATTCGCTGCTCCTTAAGATTTGCGCGGGGCGGACGGTCAAGGGGCGCCAAGCGAACGCGAGACCTGACAGCAGAGTCGCTAAAATCCCGCCCAGAACGATTGCCAAAGCGTTGCTCCAGATCACCTCGTAACTGGTTTCCATGATGAAGGTACTGACGGCCCAGCCCCCTAAAATCCCCGCCGCCAAGGCGACGGCACCGGCACATCCGCCCAAGATCGCTGCACGCAAAGCGAAGCTTTTCAGGATCGCGCGACGTGTGGCACCAAGGGTTTTCAGGATCGCCGCCTCGAACGTGCGCGCTTGCTCGCCCGCGGCTGAGGCCCCGATCAAAACCAAGAACCCCGTAAGCAATGTTGCGGCGGCCCCATAGCTGACTGCTGCTGCAAGCCCTGCCAAAACGTTCGCGACCCGATCGATCGCATCGCCGACGCGGATGGCGGTGATGTTGGGGAATGCTGTGCTCAGATCGCGCAAGATCTGTGCTTCAGACTCAGGCGTCGCATAAACCGTCGAGATAAAACTATGCGGTGCACCCGACAA
>CAYQZI010000005.1:0-43565 GCA_964421835.1 uncultured Planktotalea sp. | reverse complement strand
GCGAAAACTCTATCACAGGCGCGGCAAGTGACATGACGCAGGACATCAAAGCGGTTGCCTTGATGCCCGGGTCAGGCGAGTTCGCATTGGCGACAACGCCGGTTCACTACGATCTGGGACTTGGTGAAAAGCAAAGTGTGAACGTCAATTCCCCAAGCTATCGAAGTGATATCGCAACGTCTGTGAAGATGCTCGAAGAGCAGCTGCCAAAGTGCAAAGCGGCGTCGTTGGTGGTGAGTTGGTTTGGCAATGATCTGCGCTGTAACCTATGCCAGATAAAGCCAAAAGTTGAGCAGAAAGAGCTGGAAGGGGATCGACTGCAATGGTCCGTCGCGGGGCTTGATCGCGCCAGTGCAGAGCTGATGCCGAAGCAGGATAATCGCCCTGTTTATGGCGGCACGCCCTCGGATAACTCGGTGCTAGAGGCGATTGCAGAGCTGAAATCGCGCGGGCAGGCGGTGATGTTCTATCCGTTTATTTTGATGGATCAGCTTGCGGGCAACGGATTGCCTGACCCTTGGAGTGATGCGAGCAGCCAGCCAAAACTGCCATGGCGCGGGCGGATCACCAGCTCTGTGGCGCCGCTGCGAACAGGCACGCCCGATGAAAGTGCCGCAGCAAACAGTGAAGTTGCTGCGTTTTTCGGATCGGCGCGCGCGAGCGACTTTAGCGTCTCTGGAGGCGTTGTGAGTTACAGCGGACCAAATGAGTGGCGCTTTAGACGGTTTATTTTGCACAACGCAGCGCTGTGCGCAGCAGCGGGCGGCGTTGATTCATTCTGTATTGGTTCGGAAATGCGCGGGCTGACGCAAATTCGTGGTGCCGGGCATAGTTTTCCGACGGTTGCCGCGTTGATCGATTTGGCGGCTGAGGTGCGCGCACTGCTTGGGCCAAGCTGTAAGATTGGCTATGCGGCGGATTGGTCCGAGTATTTCGGGTATTCCCCGCAAGATGGCAAAGGGCATCATTATTTCAATCTTGATCCGCTTTGGGCGGATGAAAACATCGATTTCGTTGGGATTGATAACTATATGCCGCTGTCCGATTGGCGCGACGGGGAAGAGCATTTGGATGCGCCTTGGGGATCAATTTACGCGCTGGATTATCTCAAAAGCAATATTGAAGGCGGGGAAGGGTTTGAGTGGTATTACCATTCGGATGAGGCGCGCGCGGCGCAAATTCGCACGCCGATCACGGATGGCGCGCACGACGAGCCGTGGCTTTTTCGTTACAAGGATTTGAAAAGCTGGTGGAGCCAGCCACATCACGACAGGATTGCAGGTGAGCGGCAAGCAGCGGCAAGCGCTTGGGTGCCGCAATCAAAGCCGATTTGGTTCACCGAATATGGCTGTGCATCGGTTGATAAGGGAACAAATCAGCCAAATAAGTTCTTGGATCCGAAGTCATCGGAATCTGATTTGCCGTATTATTCCAATGGGCAACGCGATGAGCTGATGCAGATGCAATATGTGCATGCGATGACAGAGTATTGGGAAGATCCAGCGCATAATCCAATTTCAGACAGCTATGGCGGTGCGATGATCGATATGAGCCGTGCCTTTGCTTGGGCATGGGACACGCGGCCTTATCCACATTTTCCGAACCGGCTAGATCTGTGGTCGGATGGCGAAAACTTTACGCGTGGCCACTGGCTGAATGGGCGCACAAGTGCGCGCTCATTGGCCTCGGTTGTTGCGGAGATTTGCGAGCGCGTCGGAGAGAGCCGGATCGATGTGAGCAAGCTTTACGGCGTTGTGCGCGGCTATCAGATTGCTGATATCCTAGAGGCGCGCAGCGCGCTGCAACCGCTGATGCTGCGCTATGGATTTGATGCGATCGAGCGTGACGGCGTGCTGCATTTCTTAATGCGCGATGGGCAAAGCGACGTTGAGATTGATGAAAGTTGTTTGGTCAATCATGCAGAAATAAAGGGAAATTATGAGCTGGTTCGCGGCTCTGATGCGGATCTCGCGGGGCGTCTGCGCGCAAGTTTTGTACAAGCGGACGCGGATTTCGATGTGGTCATTGAAGAAACGGTTCTGCCGCATGATGACAGTCACGCGATTTCATCCACTGATTTGCCGCTCGCGATGACGCGCCCTGAAGCGCGCCAAATGCTGGAACGCTGGCTGAGTGAAGCGCGTGTGTCACGCGAGGCGATCCGGTTTGCGTTGCCGCCCTCAAAGATGGGGGTGAAAGCGGGTGATGTGGTGCGTTTGAAAGGCGCTCAGGGGGATACGCAATTTCGCGTGGATCGGGTCGAGCAAGGCGAGAGCCAACTGCTTGAGGCGGTTCGCATTGAGCCGAATGTCTATCGGCCTGCGCCCTTTGCAGATGATGTGATTGCAACGCGACCCTTTGTGCCTGCGGTGCCTGTTTTGCCGTATTTCTTGGACCTGCCATTGATGACGGGCAATGAGATTGCACATGCGCCGCATTTTGCTGTGACCGCGCGCCCTTGGCCGCTTGCCGTTGCTATTTACGATGCGCCGATTGATGCGGATTACGGGTTTAACACCTATGCGCAAGGGCGCTCTACGATTGGCGAGACGCTGAGCCCGATGAACAAAGCGAGCTTCGGTGTCGTGGATCGCGGTGCGGCGTTGCGCGTGAGATTGGCCAGTGACCAACTTGAAAACATTGCCCGTAGCTCGCTGTTGGCAGGGGGCAATCTGGCAGCGATCGGCGATGGATCGGCTGGCAATTGGGAGGTGTTTCAATTCCAAAACGCCGAGTTGGTGGCCGCGGACACTTATGATTTGAGCCTGAGATTGCGGGGTCAGTTTGGCACGGATGGTTTGGTGCCCGATGCTTGGCCGATTGGCTCGGTCTTTGTTTTGCTGAATGGGATGCCCAATCAGATCGGTTTGCGCAGCTCTGATCGCGGCGTCGAGCGTCACTATCGCATCGGCCCTGCGCCGCGCGGTTATGATGATCCGGCCTATGAGCATCGCATAGAGAGCTTTGTGGGGGCTGGTCTTCGGCCCTACGCACCGGTGCATTTGCGCGCGGCTTCCGTGGGCACTGACATTGCGTTTCACTGGACCCGGCGCACGCGGGTAGACGGCGATGATTGGAGCTGGGGCGATGTGCCTTTGGGCGAGGAAAAAGAGCAGTATATCGTTCAGATCTTTGTGGCCGGCGCGATGAAAAGATCGCAAATCGTTACGGATGCGGCGTTTACCTATGCGCAGGAGGATCAACTGACGGATGGCGCGAGCGGTGGGTTTGAAATACGCGTGGCGCAGATCTCTGAACGCTATGGGCCCGGTCTTTTTGCAACCTTGATTTCAGGTGTGTAATGGCGGCCTATGTGACCCCTTCGGATGTCTTTTTACTTGCGCGTTTTTGCGCAGGCTTTACCCCCTCGCAGCGCGCAAAAGCCTGTCGCAATGTGGTGCGCTGTGTTGTTGAGGGCTATGAATACGTCAAAATCACCGGCAAAACGCACCCGTTTTATGGCGATGGGTCTTTGTCGGGCTTGCTGCTGCGCCATCAGCTTTCGCCGGTTCCTTTGTACATAGATACCAGTGCGTTAGATGCGCTCTGTGTTGTGGCGGAAACCTTGCTTCAGGTCTCGAAAGAGGTGCCATTGCCAAAGCCGAGCGGGTATTCATCAGTCATTTGTTTGTGAGCGATCACCGATTTGCATTTGTCGCTGTGCGCATTCGTGGTGTAGTATGCACCAAGAGCACAAGGAGCGTTCAACATGGCGCAAGTCGACACCCCCCTTCGCAGTATCGATCCGGTCTGGGATCGTATTTCGCATGAAGCGCAAGAGGCCGTTCAATCAGAGCCGTTGATGGGGGCTTTGCTGCATGCCTGCGTGCTGCATCACAACAGTCTAGAAAAGGCGCTGTCCTATCGCTTTTCCGCCAAGCTTCAATCCAATGAAATGAGCCAGATTATTCTGCGTGATATCGCCGATGAGGCTTATGCCAAGGATCCAAAAATCGTTGAATCGGCGCGTGCGGATCTGATGGCGATCTATGATCGCGATCCTGCGTGCCATCGCTTGTTGCAGCCTTTGGTGTTTTTCAAAGGGTTTCAGGCGATCCAAGCCTATCGCATTGCCAATTGGCTCTGGTGCACTGGTCGCAAGGATCTGTCTTATTTCGTGCAAATGCGTGTGTCAGAGATTTTTGGCGTCGATATTCATCCGGCGGCGCGTATTGGCAAAGGCATTATGATTGATCACGCGCATTCTATCGTGATTGGCGAAACCGCTGTTGTTGGGGACAATGTTTCGATGCTGCATTCCGTCACGCTTGGCGGAACTGGCAAAGAAGAAGAGGACCGTCATCCCAAGATTGGCGATGGTGTTTTGATTGGCGCGGGCGCGAAAGTGCTTGGCAATATCAAGGTTGGCCATTGCAGCCGGATTGCTGCGGGCTCGGTTGTTCTGGCAGAGATCCCTCCGTGCAAAACAGTTGCCGGGGTGCCGGCGAAGATTGTGGGTGAGGCGGGCTGCGATCAGCCATCGGTCTCGATGCATCAGATTATCAACTCTGCGCCTAAATAACCTCTGTCGGAATTGGCTGCTGCTAAATCAGCAGGCAGGTTTTTAGCCTGACCTTTTGGGTCAGGCGGTGCCTCCGGCGGGAGTTTTAAGGCAAGATGAAGGTTAGGCCAACATCGCGATCGGGTTTTCGAGATTGGCTTTGATCGCAGCAAGCAATTCAGCGCCAAGCGCGCCATCAATCACGCGGTGATCGACAGAGAGCGTCACAGACATCACTGTCGCAATATCGAGATCGCCCTCGGCGTTGACGATAGGTTTCTTCGCGCCAGCGCCAACCGCAAGGATCGCGCCATGGGGTGGGTTAATGACCGCGTCGAAATTCTCGATCCCCATCATGCCAAGGTTCGAAATCGCAAAGCTTCCGCCCAAGTATTCTTGCGGCGCGAGTTTGCGCTCGCGTGCGCGGGCGGCGAGGTCTTTCATTTGCGCGGAAAGGGCGGAGAGTGACTTAGTGTCCGCATCCTGAAGCACAGGGGTGAACAGACCGCCCTCAATCGCGACGGCAACGGCGACGTCAGATGCCGTCATTTGCAAGACGCGATCCCCGGCCCATACCGCATTTGCAGCAGGGACCTGTTGGAGTGCTAGCGCGCAGGCTTTGATGATAAAGTCATTCACCGAGAGTTTGATATCGCGCTCGGCCAGTTGTTTGTTGAGCTCGCTGCGGAACTTGAGCAGCGCATCGAGGTGAATATCGCGGCGCAGATAGAAATGCGGGATGGTTTGCTTTGCCTCAGTCAGGCGGGCGGCAATGGTTTTGCGCATCCCATCGAGGGGGATCTCGGTGAAATCTCGGCCCTCGTACATCTTGGCGATCTGGCTTGGGTTCGTTTCTGGCGCAGCGGCAGTTGGCGCTGGTTTTGCAGGCGCGCTGGACGGCTGAGCGGCGGGCGCGCTTTGCGCATTTTCGACATCCGCTTTTACAATGCGCCCTTTGGGTCCGCTGCCTGTCACCGTTGCAAGGTCGATGCCCTTGTCGGCTGCAATGCGGCGCGCAAGCGGCGATGCGAAAACGCGAGTGCCATTTGAGGCGGGCTTTGCCATTGGCTCTGGTGCCTCGGTCTGTGTAAGCGCGGGCGCGTCAATTGGGGCAGCGACAGGTTTGGCCGTTGCCGCATCAGTCGCGTCCTCGCCATCCTCGAGCAAAAGCGCGATAGGGCTGTTCACGAGCACGCCGGCGGTGCCTGCCTCGACCAAGATTTTACCGATGACACCTTCATCAACCGCTTCGAATTCCATCGTGGCTTTGTCTGTTTCAATCTCTGCAAGCAGATCGCCAGAAGCAACTGTGTCGCCCTCTTTGACCAACCACTTTGCAAGCGTGCCGTCCTCCATCGTGGGGGACAGCGCGGGCATGAGAATTTCGATTGCCATTATGTCTCTCCCTTAACGATATGTTACTTTTTGCACGGCCTCGATCACCTCTTCGGTGGTGGTCAGCGCGAGCTTTTCAAGGTTGGCGGCATAGGGCATGGGCACGTCCTTGCCGGTGCAGTTGATCACCGGGGCGTCGAGGTAATCAAACGCCTCTTGCATCAGAACCGCCGAGATGTGGTTGCCGATTGCGCCGACGGGAAAGCCCTCTTCGACGGTGACGCAGCGGTTGGTTTTCTTGACGCTTTCGATCACGGTTTGAGTGTCCATGGGGCGCAGCGAACGCAAATCGATAACTTCGGCGTCAACACCGCTTTCTGAAAGCTTTTCAGCTGCTTCCATGGCGTAACTCATCCCGATCCCAAAGCTCACGATGGTTACATCGGTGCCCGCGCGCGCGATGCGTGCTTTGCCGATGGGGACGGTGAAATCATCAAGCACCGGAACGTCAAAACTGCGGCCATAGAGAATTTCGTTCTCTAGGAAAATCACGGGGTTTGGATCGCGAATTGCGGATTTCATCAAACCCTTCGCATCAGCGGCAGTGTAGGGCATCACGACCTTAAGGCCGGGAATATGCGCATACCACGCGGCGTAGTCTTGGCTGTGCTGCGCACCGACCCGCGCAGCTGCGCCGTTGGGGCCACGAAACACCATGGGCGCGCCCATTTGACCGCCTGACATGTAGAGCGTCTTGGCAGCGGAATTGATAATATGATCAATGGCTTGCATGGCGAAGTTAAATGTCATAAATTCAACAATCGGCTTTAACCCACCAAAAGATGCGCCGACAGCGATGCCTGCAAATCCATGCTCGGTGATGGGCGTATCGATCACACGTTTGCTGCCGAACTCATCCAACATTCCTTGGGAAATCTTATAGGCGCCTTGGTATTCGCCGACCTCTTCGCCCATCAAAAACACGCTTTCGTCGCTGCGCATTTCCTCGGACATGGCGTCACGCAAGGCCTCGCGCACGGTTTGTTGCTTCATCTGCGTGCCCTCGGGCCAATCTGGCTGAGGGGCGTTCCATTGCGGTTCGTCATCCATGTCATTGTGCTGGATTGGCGCGGCAGGAACGCTGGGCGCGGGCGCCGCTGTGGGGGCAGGCGCTGCGATGTCATCGGCGCTTTCGCCATCTTCCAAAAGCAAAGCAATCGCAGTGTTCACCGCAACACCAGCAGACCCTGCGGGCACAAGGATCGAACCGATGACACCCTCATCGACGGCTTCGAATTCCATCGTGGCTTTGTCTGTTTCGATCTCTGCGATGATATCACCGGAAGCGACGCTATCGCCTTCTTTGACCAGCCATTTGGCGAGCGTGCCTTCTTCCATGGTGGGCGACAGGGCGGGCATTAGGATTTCGAGTGCCATGATTTACGCCCCCACTTCTGCATAAATATCAGTCCAAAGCTCTGACAGATCGGGCAAAGGGCTCTCCTTGGCAAATTCAGCCGAGGCGTTCACCACCTTTTTGATGTCTTTATCAATTGCTTTAAGATCGTCCTCTGACGCGTGTTTGCCCGTTAGCAGCAACTCGCGGACTTGCTCGATCGGGTCACGCTCATCGCGCATTTTCTGCACCTCTTCGCGGGTGCGATATTTTGCAGGATCCGACATAGAGTGGCCGCGATAGCGATAGGTTTTGATTTCCAGAATGTAGGGGCCTTTGCTAGAACGGCAGTGATTGACCGCGCGTGTGCCTGCTTCTTTCACCGCCATCACATCCATACCGTCGACGATTTCACCGGGGATCCCAAAGGCTTCGCCGCGTGTATGCAAATCAGGCGTGGAGGTCGAGCGATTCTGAGAGGTGCCCATCGCGTATTGATTGTTTTCAATCACAAAAATGCAAGGCAGGTCCCAAATAGCGGCCATGTTGAAGGTCTCGTAGACTTGGCCTTGGTTCGCCGCACCATCGCCGAAATAGGTGAAGGTGACGCGCCCATTGTCGTTGTACTTGTCCGCAAAGGCGAGACCCGCACCCAGCGGCACTTGC
The DNA here is from genome assembly GCA_964421835.1 of uncultured Planktotalea sp. Taxonomy (GTDB): domain Bacteria; phylum Pseudomonadota; class Alphaproteobacteria; order Rhodobacterales; family Rhodobacteraceae; genus Planktotalea. The sequence goes on along the minus strand of CAYQZI010000005.1, from coordinate 35,667 downwards.
GCGGCGACAATGCCGTGACCACCGTAGAAATGCTTCTCTTTGGAGAACATATGCATCGAGCCGCCCTTGCCCTTGGAATAGCCATCAATGCGGCCCGTCAGCTCGGCCATGACGCCATTGGGATCCATGCCGCAGGCCAGCATATGGCCGTGATCGCGGTAGGATGTGATGCGCTTATCACCTTCCTCTGCAGCGGCCTCTAGGCCGACAACGACCGCTTCTTGACCAATGTAGAGATGACAGAAGCCACCGATCAGCCCCATGCCATAAAGTTGGCCCGCTTTTTCCTCGAAGCGCCGAATAAGAAGCATGTCCTTATAGTGCTTAAGAAGCTCGTCTGCGGAGATGTTTGATTTTGAGGCGGTCTTTGATGTCGATTTTCGCGCGGCCATGTTCGGTGCGTCCTCCCAGAAACAACAATTGGTTTAGCGGTAAACTATTTCATTTGATCCTAGCTAGGACAGGCGCAGAGGTAAAGGGATCAACTTTCGCAAACTTTACGTGAAAAATCGCAAACTGGATTTCAACGGAACGCGCGACGGTTTTTGTGCGTCAGTTTGAGTGCACTTTAACAACGCAATTTTTAAGGGGTTTTCTGATGATTGTTTCTCAATCGCCCGATTTCAATGATCGCTTCATCGATCTTACGGATGCGGATATTGTCAATTTCGAAGCGAAACTCGCTGGTATGTTAGAGATTGCAGCAGGTTCAGGTTTGGATTTACGTCAATTCAACGTCGCCCTGAAAGAGGCTGACATCGGGAAGGCCGTTGAAACGCGAAAGCTGAAATAGCGCGCCTTAGCGCACGACAATCTCATCAGAACGCAGCAGGCCCAACACATCGCGGGCCTGTTGATCCAATAAATCAAGGTCAAGATAGGTGTCAGACAGCCGCTTGGTCAGGTTTTCCATCTCGGCAACCTCGCCATTGAGCTGGCTCAGTTGCACTTGCAGATCTTTCGCCGCAACGGTGATTTCCGCGCGCCGAAACACGCCGTAATCCCCTTGGACTGCCGCGAACGTGAAATATGTCGCAAGGCTGAACGCCGTTGCGAAATAGATCAAAGCGCCAAGCGCCGGTCTCGCGGTTTTTTGTTGCATACTGCCCTCGATGGCGAGTCTTGCGCTCGCTGTCAGACCTTAGTGCCACGAAGCTTTGAGGTTGGTCAGCCTTTTTTCCCCATTGCCGGATAACTGACAGGGCAGGTGTGTGCTGGAAGGCACAATTGACGTTCAAGGCGTGCTAGATCGCGCGCTTAATACCCGCGCCATATCCAACCGCCGCCAAAGATGCGTGTGCTGTCAGTGTCATAGAACACGCAGGCTTGACCGGGCGACACGCCATCCTCTGGGGTAAGCAGCTCTACGCTTGCCTCCGCATCAGAGTTCGGGCGGATGATTGCGGGCCGAGGCGGGCGGGTCGAGCGCACGCGCACCAGCACATGCCATTCCTCTTTAGAAGACAGCGGCGCATCACCAAGCCAATTGATTTCGCGCACCGGAATAGTGCGCGTGCTTAGCATGTCTTTCGGCCCCACGATGACCTGTTTCAGATCAACATCAAGGCGCACTACGTAAAGCGGCTCTTCAAGCCCGCCAATCCCAAGACCTCTGCGCTGACCGATGGTATAATGGATCACGCCGTCATGCGCGCCAAGAACCCGCCCATCGGCGTGAACAATCTCGCCGGGTTCTGCGGCACCCGGGCGTAGTTTTTCGATGACAGCGGCGTAATTGCCATTGGGTACAAAGCAAATATCTTGGCTATCAGGTTTGTCCGCCACGCTGAGCCCAAATTTGCTCGCCAATTCGCGCGTCGCGTCTTTCGAGGGCAGGTGCCCCAAAGGAAAGCGCAGAAAATCAAGCTGCTCTTGCTTGGTGGAGAATAGAAAATAGCTCTGATCGCGCGCATCATCAGCGGCGCTGTGCAGCTCTGCTTTTTCAGGGCCCATTTTGCGCTGGATATAGTGACCCGTCGCCATACAGTCCGCGTCAAGGTCCTTTGCGGTTTCCAGAAGGTCTTTAAATTTCACCCGCTCATTGCAGCGAATGCAGGGCACAGGCGTTGCGCCGGCCAGATAACTGTCGGCAAATTCGTCAATAACCGCATCCTTAAAGACGTTCTCGTAATCCAGCACATAATGCGGAAAGCCCATTTCTTCGGCGACGCGGCGCGCATCGTGTATATCAAGCCCTGCGCAGCAAGCACCCTTTTTGGCCAATGCGGCACCATGGTCATATAGCTGCAAGGTCACGCCAACCACGTCATACCCTTCAGAGGCGAGCTGCGCCGCCACAACAGAGCTGTCTACGCCGCCCGACATAGCGACAACAACGCGCGTTTGAGAGGGGGGTTTTGCAAACCCAAGGCTGTTCAACTTTTCGGACGTGTCCAGCGCCATGACGGCAACTCCTTACCAAAATCTTATGGAAGATAGGAAAATCCTAAGCATTCTCAAGAGACGGGTTCACGTCGCTTTAAGAGATTGGGTGCAGAAAGGCCAGAAGCAGACATAAGGCAATAAAATGTATCTTAAGAAAATCGATGGTCCGCGTGCGGTGACGCTGCCAAATGGCAAAATAATGAGCCGCGCTGATCTCCCCTCTGAAACAACGCGGCGTTGGGTTGCTTCGCGCAAAGCGGCGGTTGTGCGCGGTGTCACGTTTGGGCTGATCAGTAAAGAAGATGCTCTTGAGCGATATTCGCTCAGCGAAGAGGAATTCACGCAATGGGTGCATGCCGTTGCAAATCACGGCGAAGATGCGTTGAAAACCACCAGCACGCAGGTCTATAGACAACTATAGGTTGATTGTGCTAGAAAAAAGTTAAGTAGAGTAACGATGGGTTAACTATTTTCGCCCAGTTTGCAATTGAAGCAAAGTTAAACGGAGTGAACCCCATGCGCGTACTCTTGGTCGAGGACGATCCAACGACTTCCAAAAGCATCGATATGATGCTGACCCATGCAAATCTGAACGTGTACACCACGTCCTTTGGCGAAGAGGGGATCGATCTGGCAAAACTTTATGACTACGATTTGATTCTTTTGGATCTGAATTTGCCAGATATGAACGGCCATGAAGTGCTGCGCCAATTGCGGCTTGCACGGATTGATACCCCGATCCTGATCCTCTCAGGATCCGACGATACAGAGAGTAAAATCAAGGGCTTCGGCTTTGGTGCAGATGATTATCTGACGAAACCGTTCCACCGCGATGAGCTTATTGCGCGCATTCATGCGATTATACGCCGCTCTAAAGGGCATTCGCAGTCGGTGATCCATACGGGTAAGATTTCGGTCAATCTGGATGCGAAAACTGTCGAGGTTCAGGGTGCCACAGTGCATTTGACAGGCAAAGAGTATCAAATGCTTGAGCTTCTTTCATTGCGAAAAGGGACAACGCTCACCAAAGAGATGTTCTTGAACCATCTTTATGGCGGCATGGATGAGCCGGAACTCAAGATCATCGATGTCTTTATCTGCAAACTGCGCAAAAAGCTTTGCGAAGCCACGATGGAAGACAGCTATATCGAAACAGTCTGGGGTCGTGGCTATGTCCTGCGCGATCCTGTAGAGGCGCATCACCCCGAAGCGCAATCCGCGATGGCTGGCTAAATCCGCTCTCTTTAAGTTGTGAGTTGCCTCGAGCTCTGGACGAGCCTGCGTCGCCCCCTTATCACTAAACGACTTCTTGGGGGAGACGCGCATGACAAAGAGCGACATCGCAGATTTATCTATGGAACGCGCGCGCGTAGAGCTTGCTGAACTGGCCGAGCTGCTTAATGCCGCGAATGAGGCCTATCACGGCAAAGATTCACCAACGATCAGCGATGCGGAGTTTGATAGGCTAAAAGCGCGCAATGCTGCGATAGAAGCACAATTTCCCGATCTCGTTCGCAAGGATAGCCCCAGCAATAAGGTTGGCGGCGCTGTCCAAGACGGTTTTTCGAAAGTCACGCATGCGCAGCGGATGATGTCCCTCGGCAACGCATTTTCAGACGAAGATGTTACTGATTTCATTCAAGGTATCCGCAAATACCTTGGCCTTGACGCCAACGCTCCGCTTGCCTTTACCGCAGAGCCAAAGATCGACGGGCTGTCTTTGTCGCTGCGATATGAAAGCGGCACACTTGTTCAGGCGGCAACGCGCGGCGATGGCACAACCGGTGAGGACGTGCTGTCGAATGCCAGAACGATCCACGATATCCCGCAAAAAATCGAAGATGCACCCGATATTTTAGAGGTGCGCGGCGAGGTCTATATGGACCACGCTGATTTCGCCGCTCTCAATGCGCGACAAGCACAGCGCGGCGGAAAAACTTTCGCCAACCCGCGCAATGCTGCCGCCGGGTCTTTGCGTCAACTCGATAGCGAAATCACAAAATCGCGCCCTCTGCGTTTCTTCGCCTATGCGTGGGGTGAACTCTCGACGCCGCTGGCCGAAACGCAAGCAGATGCCATTGCGCGTCTAAAATCCTTCGGTTTTCAAACAAATGCATTAACGCAGCGCCTTCAATCCGGAGCAGCGATGATCGCACATTACCGCCAAATCGAGCAGCAACGCGCGGATCTTGGTTATGATATCGACGGCGTCGTTTATAAAGTCGATGATCTCTCCTACCAATCGCGTTTGGGATTTCGCGCAACGACGCCGCGTTGGGCGACGGCGCATAAGTTTCCCGCTGAATTGGCTTGGACGCGGTTAGAGGCAATTGACATTCAAGTCGGACGTACTGGCGCGCTTAGTCCCGTCGCGCGGCTTGCGCCGATCACGGTTGGCGGCGTCGTGGTGTCCAATGCCACCCTGCACAATGAAGATTACATTCTTGGGCGCGACAGCAACGGCGATCCGATTCGCGACGGGCGCGACATTCGCATTGACGATTGGGTGCAAATTTACCGCGCAGGCGATGTCATTCCCAAGATCAGAGATGTTGATCTCACGAAGCGCGCCGATAATAGCATCGCGTTCGAATTTCCTACAACGTGCCCCGAATGCCAGAGCGAAGCGATCCGCGAAGCGGGCGATGCTGTTCGGCGCTGCTCGGGCGGCATGATTTGCCCTGCGCAAGCGGTTGAAAAATTGAAGCATTTCGTATCTCGCGGTGCATTTGATATCGATGGGCTCGGTGCCAAACAGGTCGAGATGTTCTATCATGATGAAACGTTAAAGATCCGTGAACCCGCCGACATATTCACGCTGAAACAGCGCGACGCGACGCAGCTGAGCAAACTGAAAAACCGCGACGGTTGGGGGGCGAAAAGCGCTGCAAAATTATTCGCGGCGATTGATGAGCGGCGCAACATCGGATTCGAACGGTTGTTGTTTGCCTTGGGCCTGAGACACGTGGGTGCGCAAAGCGCCACTTTGATCGCGCGCCATTACGGATCGTGGCAGGTCTTTATCAGCGCGATGGATGCGGCACGCGACAAAACAAGCGCTGCGTGGGAAGAGTTAATGGCGATTGACGGTGTTGGCGATGTGATGGCCGGCTCACTTGTCGCGGCGTTTCAAAACGTCTCTGAACGCGCTTCAATCACACGGTTAAGCGATCAGTTAACCATAATGGACGCAGAGCAGCCAAATGCGGACAGTCCCGTGGCAGGCAAGATTGTCGTTTTCACCGGGACTTTAGAGAAAATGAGCCGCGCCGAAGCAAAGGCGCGTGCTGAATCGCTTGGCGTTAAAGTGTCCGGCTCGGTCTCTGCGAAAACCGACATTCTTGTCGCGGGGCCGGGCGCAGGCTCCAAAGCCAAGAAAGCGGCGGATCTGGGCATCCAAACCCTTGATGAAGATGCCTGGCTAGAGCTTATCGAGGGGTTATGAGCGCTCGCCCCGAAATTCTGTTTCCGCTTTTTGCCTCGTTAACCAGTCTTGACGGCGTTGGCCCTAAAACTGCGCAGAATATGGCTGGTCTTGGCGTAGAGAAGCCACGTGACCTTTTGTTTTTATTGCCTTTTTCAGGTATCGACCGCAGGATCAAATCCAGTGTTCAAGGTGCGGATGCCCCTGCAACGTTAACCGTTGAAGTCGAGATTGGCCCGCATCGCCCTGCGAGAAACAAAGGCGGAGCCTACCGAATTGATGTGACGGATGCCGAGATTTCGTTTCAATTGGTCTACTTTCACGCGCGCGGTGACTATCTGAGCAAGCTCCTGCCCACGGGTCAACGGCGGATTGTGTCCGGCAAGGTCGAGTTGTTTGATGGCATCGCGCAAATGGTCCATCCGGATCATGTTGTGCGCCCCGAAGACGCCGCGCAGATTCCTCAGTTCGAGCCAGTGTATCCGCTGACCGCTGGGGTGACGCAAAAGCCGCTTGCGAAATCTATTGCAAGCGCTTTGCAGCGCGTGCCAGCCTTAGCCGAATGGATAGATGAGACCCAAAAACAGAAAAAATCGTGGCCCGATTGGAATGACGCGATCACCACCGCCCATAATCCTAAAGATTCGAATGACTTGGCGGCGTTTGCGCCCGCACGCGAGCGTCTCGCATATGATGAATTTATGGCGCATCAACTCACGTTAGCGCTTGCGCGCGCCAATCGCCGCCGTGCGCCTGGGCTGGAAAGTTTCGGCACGGGTGCGCTGCGCAATAAAGTCTTAAAGGCTTTGCCATACAAGCCGACGGGCGCACAACAGCGCGCAATTGGTGAAATTACCGATGATATGGCGCGCGCGCATCGCATGAATCGGTTACTGCAAGGGGACGTCGGATCAGGCAAGACACTTGTTGCCTTCATGGCACTGTTGACCGCGGTTGAAGCGGGCGGGCAGGGCGTGATGATGGCACCAACAGAAATCTTAGCGCGCCAACATTTGGAAGGGCTCCAGCCGCTCGCGCAAGAGGCCGGCGTCGTTCTGGAGTTGCTGACAGGACGCGACAAAGGGCGCGAACGAGATGCGAAATTGACGGCTTTGGCGGCAGGACACATCCAAATTCTGGTTGGAACCCATGCTGTTTTCCAAAAGGACGTTACATTCAAGGAGTTGCGCCTCGCGATCGTTGATGAACAACATCGATTTGGCGTGCGTCAGCGTCTGGAGCTTGGCAAAAAGGGACAAAGTGCAGATGTGCTTGTCATGACGGCAACGCCGATCCCGCGCAGTCTTGCCTTGGCGCAATATGGCGACATGGACGTGTCGATCCTTGATGAAAAACCTGAAGGTCGACAACCGATTAAGACGGCGCTGATCTCTGATGAGCGGGTGAGCGAGGTGGTTAACCATCTGCGCGGTGCGATTGAAACGGGGCGACAAGCCTATTGGGTCTGCCCGCTGGTTGGTGAAAGCGAAGTTTCGGATCTCATCGCGGCGGAAGAGCGCTTCAAAACGTTACGTGCATTGCTCGGCGAGGACGTTGTGAGATTGGTGCATGGGCAGATGCCCGCCGCAGAAAAAGACGCGGCGATGGCTGATTTCGTAGCAGGGCGCGTGCAGGTTTTGGTCGCGACCACAGTGATTGAAGTTGGTGTAAACGTGCCAAACGCAACGATTATGGTGATTGAGCGCGCCGAAAGTTTTGGCCTTGCGCAATTGCATCAACTGCGCGGCCGCGTTGGTCGGGGCAGTGCTGCATCTACTTGTCTGCTCATGTACAAAGCGCCGCTGTCCGAAAACGGACAGAAACGGTTAACGGTTCTTCGCGAAACCGAGGATGGATTCAAGATATCTGAAACCGACCTTCAAATGCGGGGTGCAGGTGATTTGATTGGCACTGCACAATCGGGCCTTCCTAAATTTAGGGTGGCTGATTTGGAAAGCCAAACGGCCTTGATGGATATTGCGCAAAGCGATGCCCGCAAACTACTGCATGATGACCCTGAGTTGACATCCGAGCGAGGCAAAGCCGCGCGTGTTCTTCTTTGGCTGATGGAACAGGATCAAGCAATTCGTTTAATTTCAGTGGGTTAGGAAATTAGTTAACGAAATGTTCCCATTTGTTCCATTTTTCCCTTTACAGAGCTTAACAAAAATGAGAACAAATAGGCAACAAGACAAGTCAAGCAGGAGACACACTATGATTGATCAAGTCAAAACGGTCATCGCCCGCGCAGATCGCACAATCGTGCAGGACGCGATCGGAGCTGTTGCATTGATGACGATTTTCGTAGCTGCCCTGCATATACCTGGTTTTGTTTGAAATTTGCCTCGTGATTTCGTGCCGACCACCACGCATCCTGTCCCAACTTAGATGCATCTCAACACGTCCTGTCCCAACGAGAGTGTTGTCCTAAAGAGCTTTGCCTGGCTCAAAATGGTGATCATCGGATCCCACACGAAAGCACTTACCTTGCGCCGCCATCCTATCCCGGATGAGCGGCGCTTTTTTTTGCTTCTGTAATGATTTCAATCGCTTCGCAAACGGCCTCTATCGACAGCAAAATAGACGCATGCCTGTTTTTGTAGGCGGATGCGGGCAGAAACACTTCAAAGCCGTCGAAAGGCGCGTCTGGAACGATGCCATTCCCCTTCAAAAGCAAGCGCAGTTGATCGCGTGCGACAAATGCTTGGCGCGGCGTGCATCCGATTAAGGCGTTCCCCACGACCGAAGCGGCTGCTTGCCCGAGCGCGCAGGCTTTGACATCTTGGCCAAACGCGCAAATACGATCGGAAGACAAGCTCAGATCGACGGCTACGGTCGATCCACAAAGCGGCGAGCGCTTTTTCACGCTGGCTTGCGCATGCGGCAAACGTTCGGTGTTTGGAATGTCTGCTGCTAACGCAAGAATGCGTCCTGAGTAGAGTTTGATAAGGTCACTGTCAGCAGACATAAAAAAGAGCGCTTTCGCTAAGATATGTTAGTGCTTAGATAAGCGTCTAATCCAAGATTTCAAAGGACTAGCATGATGACTTTCGATCCCGCAACGTTACTTTTCAACGACGCTGGTCTTATTCCTGTAATCGCGCAGGCGGAGGACACAGATATTATTCTCATGATGGCATGGATGAATGAAGAAGCTGTTAAGCGCACCTTAGAAAGCCGCAAAGTCACTTACTGGTCGCGTTCGCGTCAAGCATTTTGGGTGAAGGGGGAAACATCCGGAAACGTCCAAGAGCTGGTTGATTTGCGCATGGATTGCGACAAAGACTGTCTGCTCGCAATCGTACGGCAAACCGGGCCAGCCTGCCATACGAAAAGGCTAAGTTGTTTTTATACTTCAATAACAGACAATTGCGAGATAGAGCTCATGTCTCCGATGGATTGACTTCAAGCCCAATCAGTGCACGGATATCACGCGGCGTAAGCCCATCATCGCGAAATCTTGCAATAGCGCGCGAATCGTCACGTTTCGCTAAACGTTTGCCGTTTTTATCGCGGATCAGTTTGTGATGCAGGTATTTAGGGCTTGGCAAACCAAGTAGCTTTTGCAGCAAAACATGAATATATGTCGCTTTTGATAGATCTTTTCCGCGAATTACATCGGTAATCTTCTGTTCCGCGTCATCTATCACAATCGAAAGGTGGTAGGATGCGCCCAAATCTTTTCGAGCAAGGACAGCGTCACCGATTTCACCTAGCATTTGAGCGTGATTTAGCGTCAACGTCTTCTCATCTTCATTGACGCTAATTGATTTAATATCAAGATATTGCAAGGCTTTCTTCATGTTCAGTCTAAGGACCGAACTCTCTGGAAATGCGCCATCGGGATTATGCCGACAAGTGCCTGGATAAATGACGCCATCCGGCCCATTCAGAGGCGCGCCTTCTTGAGGCGCGTTCGCGGCGGCTTTTATATCTGCTCGCGAGCATCTGCAGGGATAAAGCAAACCCATTTTCCAAAGCGTTTTCAAAGCGTTAGCATATCTCTCTTTACGCTCGTGTTGAGACCAAACAGGACCATCCCAAGTTAATCCAAGCCAGGCCAAGTCAGTCAAAATTTGCGCACGCCACTCTTTGCGAGTGCGCGTTTGATCAATATCGTCAAATCTCAAGAAAAATTCTCCACCCTTCGCGCGCGCTATATCGTGCGCCAAAAGCGCTGAATAGGCATGGCCAAGGTGCAGTGGACCTGTCGGGCTTGGTGCAAATCGAGTTCTAAAAATCACGTCTTTTCAAGAACGTACACTTTGGACTTCATGTTCTGCCCTGGGAGGTGGTCGCCGTATTCCTCAAACAGTAAAATTGCTTCATTCGTTGACACAACATTGCGTACGCGTGCCTCAAATTTCGCGTCCTCTAATGTGTGATCATTGAATGAAAAAACGAACTTAGCTTTGCTCTCTAATAAGTTGAACAACATATCGAAAACTTCAATTGGCGCAGCTCCGGAGCCGATGACGCCAATCGCTGAAATCGCCGAATAATCGCCTTTCTTTATCGGCAAAGGCACATCAGGATCGGAAAGTTGCAATTGCCGATAAAGCTGTTTCGAATGAGCAAGGTCCAACATTTCTTGCGTTAGATCCATCCCGTCGATGGTTTGAAATCCAGCCATGGAAAGCGCGAGCCCGGAAAGGCCTGTGCCGCAGCCAAAATCCAAAACCGGAAGATCGAAATCGGTTATGACATTGGCCAACGCCTTTGCGCAGCGCGCTGGCGTCGCATATCCATTTTCGCCGACTTCCGCTTCGTAGCTCGCGGCCCATTTCGTATAAAGGGTACGCGTTGCGTCGGTGCCCGTTGTTCCGTAGGCTTTGTCTAAGAATGTATCTGTCATCTGAAACACGCTAGCCGCGATGCGTAAGCCTGTCTAGCCTTGCTCGCTAAGCCATTCTGCCCATGCGATTTTGGCACGATCAGTGTAAGCTTTGTAGCGATCTGTGCGGCCGCGACGCCCACCTTTCAGGCCCTCAACAGGTCGAAAAAGTCCAAAATTCACATTCATCGGTTGAAACGTTTTAGCCTCTGCACCGCCTGTGATGTGATTAACCAGAGCGCCTGTCGCGGTGTCTTGAGGCAGCGGCGGCAAGGTTTGACCTTTAATCTCGGCAGCTGCCATACGACCCGCCAAAAGGCCCATTGCGGCACTTTCGACATAGCCTTCGACACCAGTAATTTGACCCGCAAAACGAATATGAGGGCGCGATTTCAGTCGTAACTGCCCATCAAGGAGCGTTGGAGAGTTTAAGAATGTGTTGCGATGAATCCCACCTAGTCGCGCAAATCGCGCATTCTCCAAACCAGGAATAGATTTGAAAACATCAGCTTGTGCCCCGTACTTCATCTTGGTTTGGAAGCCGACAATGTTGTAAAGCGTGCCCAACGCATTATCGCGGCGCAGCTGTACAATGGCATGTGCTTTGACGTCAGGTTGATGGGGATTCGTAAGACCAACGGGCTTCATCGGTCCATGGCGCAGGGTTTCGCGACCACGCTCGGCCATGACCTCGATGGGCAGGCAGCCATCAAAGTATTTAGCTGTTTCACCTTCATGAAATTCCGTCTTATCCGCTTCAAGCAAAGCATCGATAAACGCGTCATACTGCGTTCTATCCATTGGACAATTTAGGTATGCGGTGCGCTCTTCCTCGGTCTCACCCTTGTCATAGCGCGATTGCATCCACGCTTTACTCATATCGATGCTGTCCGCATGAAGAATCGGTGCGATCGCATCGAAAAAGGCAAGCGCGTCCTGACCTGTTTCCTGAGCTATGGCTTCGCCAAGCGCAGAAGAGGTTAACGGGCCAGTCGCAATAATCCAGTTTCCGCTTGAAGGAAGCTCCTTAATCTCTTCATAATCCAGAGAAATATTTGGATGACTTTGAATTTTCCGAGTAACGCCAGCCGCGAAGGCTTCGCGATCCACGGCAAGCGCGCCGCCCGCGGGAAGGCGATGTGCACTTGCCATTTCCATAATCAAACCAGCAGCTTGGCGCATTTCCCAGTGGAGCAAGCCGACTGCGTTTTGCTCATGATCGTCCGAGCGAAACGAGTTTGAACATACCATCTCCGCCAAGTCGCCCGACTTATGCGCAAAAGTTTCAACTTTCGGGCGCATCTCGTGGATAACAACCGAAACGCCCATGTTGGCGGCCTGCCAAGCGGCTTCTGAACCCGCAAGGCCACCGCCGATGATATGTAGAGTTTTTTCCATACCGCGCATGTAATTTAGGGCGCGGGAATTAGCAAACTTTTAACTTGGGTCAGATATTGGATCGAGGGGCAAATCAGATGGAACACGATCCGGCACGCCTAGGCGACCATGACGGCTAATCGGATCTTCAAGCGAACGGAGAAAACTCATGAGTTGATCAATTTCAGTTTCGGTCATGTCAATCGGCTCGATTTCTGCGGCCATAGCAATGCGCAGCACCTCGGCGAGATCCTCCATCGGTTCCCAATCTTTGGAGCCTTCGCCCAATTCATGTAGCGCAGCTTGGCGACGATCATAGTTTCCAAGGCCCTCGAAAGGGTCCAAATGATGACGTATCATCGCTTCGAGATCCGTGTAGGCGCCATTGTGTCCATATGGTGCGCTTAGCGTGACGTTGCGCAAACTCGGTGTGCGGAAGCGATATTTGTCGTCTGCAACGCCCGTGATCATACCACGACCCGCATCAGAGTAAGCATCATCCTTGCCAGGACCAAACTGAGGAAGGCCGATTGCGTGAAAACCATGATCCGTTTGGAACTTTCCCGAATGACAAGAGACGCAATTGCCTTTGCCATAGAACAGGTCCAACCCCGCGATCTGCTCGGTATCAAGCGCATCGGTTTTGCCATTTAAGTACTGATCGAAAGGACTGTCCGTCGCGCGAAATTCATATGTAATGAACTGCGAAAGGGCGGTTCCAATATCGGTGATATGCAAAGGTTGATCCTGACCAATGATCCAATCAAAAGCCATGCGATATTCTTCAATCGCTTCAACTTTATCTGTGATGATCTGCCATGCGCCATCAGGTCCGTGAATATTCTCGGCGTCAATCGCGTCCGCAATCGCATTTTCGCCCGGATGACCTGCCATTTCGTCATGGCTGAGAATGGGTAAAATATTTTGCGCCGCGAGAGCTGTTTCTACAGGTCGCTCTAAAGTGCGCCCTTCTGGCATCTTTATGCCATACATTGCGTCGCGATTTATCTGAACGCGCCCGTCGTGAAACATAACGGAGAACTCGCGCGCACCAAGATTAAAGAGTGCGGGAGCATTGCGTGGGATACGTGCTTTAGGCGCGTTTCCGTTCACAACTTCGCGCAATCGCCCGAGGCCGAGGCCGCCCTCGCCAATAGACAGGGACATTGCGTCCCCAGTACCAAGCGCGGGGTGATGGCATGTTGCACAGGCAATATTGTCATTACCAGAAAGAACGGGATCAAAGAAAAGTTGCCGTCCAAGCGCGACGATTTCGGTGTTCAACACCGGAAAATCTGATGGCAGAATGGGGTTTGGCAAATCAGATGCAAGTGCCGAGCTGGCGGTGGAGGCAAAGAGTAAACTTAAAGCAACAGAGCGCATCAAAATATCCTTGATTATGTGAACAGCCGACGCGCAATAATCACGCGGCTGTGATAAACCTGTGGAAAAGTTTGAAACGGTGCAAAGTGTGAATTGGAAAAACTCTGTTCTTACTGGCGAAACATTGGTGATTTTCCACGTTTAGTGACATCTTAGCTAAGCTTTTTGAGATGACGCAATCGTGGATTGTGAAATCAACAGAAGCAGCCACTGTCACAATTGACTGCCTATTGTTTCCAAATTGAGGGGAATTCACCCGAGTTAACCAAATTGTTGTACCCTAGTCCTGCGTCCAGTTGGGTGGGCGTTTGTCCAAGAAAGCTGCAATCCCTTCTTCGGTGTCGCGGTAAAGCATGTTTTCCAGCATAACGTCGCCAGTGAAGTCGTATGCTTGCGCGAGCGGCATATCCATTTGTTCATAGAACGCTGATTTACCAATTTTCACAGCAACGCCAAGCTTGCTGGCGATCAGCTCTGCCATGTCTAGCGTCTCTTTTTCCAGTTGATCGGGCAGCGCAACGCGGTTGATCAAACCAAGTGCCTCCGCGCGTTCCGCTTCAATGAAGGTTCCCGTCGTTAGCATTTCGAACGCTTGCTTGCGCGGAATATTCCGACTGAGCGCGACCATCGGCGTTGAGCAAAACAGACCGATGTTCACCCCGTTGACACCAAATCGGGTTCCTTTTGCTGCCACCGCAAGGTCGCAACTGGCGACCAATTGACATCCAGCGGCGGTCGCGATGCCATGAACTTGCGCGATTACAGGTTGGGGCAGGGCGCGAATAGTTTGCATCATATGCGCACAGCGATCGAAAAGATCCTTGAAATATGCCTTGCCGCCATCGCCGTTCTGGCGACCAGAGGTCATTTGCTTCAGATCGTGACCGGCGCAAAAGGCTTTGCCAGACCCAGAAATAATCACCGCTCGCGTCGCAGAGGTTTCACGCAGCTCATCCAATTCATTTTGAAGGGCAGCGATCATTTCGTCTGAAAGTGCGTTTAAGCGCTCGGGCGCGTTCATATGAAGATGCGCGATTGCACCTGTGCCGCGACGTTCTAGAATTGCCATCTTGCCCTCCGTCTGATGTTGATAAAACTCTAAAGCCGACTGGCACGGGAGAAAAGCCATGGAACTGAAAATGGATGTCGAAGCCTTGAACACGCTAATGCGCGGCGAATTTACGCAAGTCGCCAAGGATTTCGTCGTGCAAAGCGTGGCACCCATGGAAGCAATTGTGCGCATGCCCGTTGCGGATGAACATTTGCGGCCAGGGGGTACAATCAGCGGGCCAACCATGTTTGCGCTGGCAGATGTATCAATGTACCTTGTCACATTGGCGATGATTGGCCCAGTGACCTTGGCGGTAACCACCAATTGCTCCATCGATTTCATGCGAAAACCCGCCGCTGGGGTCGATTTGATCGCCTCAGCGCGGCTTCTTAAGCTTGGTCGCGCCCTTGCTGTTGGAGATGTATTGATACATTCCGAAGGGAGCGACGCACCGGTCGCACGCGCATCGCTCACCTATGCGATTCCTCCGAAATGAGCACGCCAAACCCGCCTGTTCAACTGATGAGTTTCAAAGCAATTGGGTTGCTTATTCTTACGATTTTATGTTTCGATGTCATGTCCATTTTGGTCAGGATCTTAAGCACAAATTACTCGGCGCAAGAACTCTCTGCCTATCGCAATGTTTTCGGGATCCTGCCATCGCTCGCGCTGCTGATCTGGACAGGGGAGCTTCGATTTAAGGCCAGCGCGTTAAAGATCGAGAACTCGAAACTTGCGTTAGGTCGCGGTGTTGTCGTTGCCTTTGCGCAGCTATTTTTCTACTCGGCGCTTGCGCAATTGGAGCTGGCGACTGTTGCGACTTTGGGCCAAACAAATTCGTTCTTTGTGGTGATTTTGTCAGTGCTCTATTTGGGTGAGAAAGTCGGCATCTGGCGGATCGCAGCGCTGGTAGTTGGATTTGCCGGCGTGGTTTGGATTTTGCGCCCAGGATCGGACGCATTCAGCTTGATTGCGATCCTGCCGGTGGCTGCGGCGGCCTGTTATGCCTTTGCAATGGTGAGTGTGCGAAAATTCGGACCAGAGACGTCTAATGGATTGTTATATCTGTATTCTTCCATAGGATCGATCATTGGCGCGATCATTCTAGCGGTGTTTACGACCGAGTTTTCAGGCGTGCAAAGCTGGCCGGATGCTGGGCTTATACTGCTTATGTCCACGGTTGGCGGCATTGGCGTTTTACTGATGATGATCGCATTTCGCATTGCCAGCCCATCGGTGCTTGCACCGTTTTGGTATTTCGGCATCCTAAGCGCAGGCTTGTTTGGCTGGCTTTTGTTTGGCGAAGCGCCGCTTGATACGCTCTTTCCAGGGGTTCTTTTGATCGTCGGCGCGGGCGTCTTAATCATTTGGCGCGAAAGAACACGAACATAAAAAGCGGCGGCCCATGCCGAAACAATGAAAGCCGCCGAAGTAAGAGGTTCGTGAAACTTGGGAACAGTCCGAAGCGCGATTTACACGCGCCAGAACCTCTTGTTCGCTTCAATATCGGCGGCCTCAGGCGTCAAACCAATATCGCGCAGCAAATGCGGATCAAGGTCTTTCAACGCTTTGCGCGTATGTGCGCGATCCGCCCATTTGGAGGTCGTCACAGCCAAGCGTACGGCCAATGTCGCCAAAAGTGGCAAGGGACGTTGACGGTCGAGAAAACGGAGATCTGCAGAGATCAGAGCGTGAGATTGTGACATGGAACACTCCCTTATTGTATTGACACAATGTGAATCGTTTCGTATACTTTTAGTACAAAATGATACATTGTACGTCTACAGAAAGATTGTAATGAATACAATTTGGCTCCCAAGCATTGAGGGTTGCGAAGGCCCTAAGTACAAAGCGCTTGCATCCGCAATTCGCGATGCCATTTGCGATGAAACCCTTGCGGTACAACAAAAATTGCCCCCCGTGCGCGATCTTGCGTGGGATCTCAAAATAACGCCCGGAACAGTGGCGCGCGCTTACACTCTTTTAACCGATGAGGGTGTATTAGAGGCGGCAGTGGGGCGCGGAACCTTTGTGGCGCCGCCAAAAACAGTAAGTGAGTCGCTGAATAAAACGGACTACTTGGTGGATGTGGCCACTCTTCCAAGTGTAATCGAGCGTCGCCCAGATGTGGTGCGTTTGACCTCGCCGCAGTTGCCAGATGTGGGGCAGGCGCAGTTGATTAAGGATTTGATGGGGCAGGTGGCGGCCAACCCACGTTCTGGCGTGATGCACTATCCGAACCGCAAAACTTTCAAGCCAGCGCGCGAAGCTGTCAAACATTGGCTTAGCGGCACGCCCCTCGGCGCGCTTGACCAAGAGGATATTGTCCTGTCCCATGGTGGGCAAAATGGTGTGAGCTTGGCGCTGCAGTCAATCTTGAGTGGGCGCACGCCTGTCATTTTGGTGGAAGAGCTGTCTTATCCGGGTTTTCGTCGTGCCGCTGCTTTGTTGCGCGCGGATGTGATCTCTATCCCGATGGACAGTGACGGCATGATCCCAGAAGCCATTGCCGCGGTTGCGAAATCTCATGATGTACAGGCAATTTGCACCTCACCTGAGGTGCATAACCCGACAGGCTTGTTTACTCCTGTGACACGGCGCGAAGAGATTGTTGAGGTGGCGCGCGCCCACGACATTCAAATCGTCGAGGATGATTGCTATCGCATGGGCGCATCCCGCGCCCCGAGTTACCGCATGCTCGCGCCTGAGCGGGGGTGGTATGTCTCTTCGATATCAAAAACTCTGACGCCAGCGTTGCGTATTGGATTTGTCATAGCCCCTAAACCAAGCGTTCCCGCATTACGCCGCTCAGCCGAGCATGGCTTCTTTGGCCTTGCGACCCCTTTGGCTGATTTGGCCGAACGCTTGCTCGCTGAGCCGAAAGCCGCTGAGTGCGCTAAAGAGGTGAATGCGGTATTTTCAAAATATGTGCACACCTGCGTGAATGCTTTGGGGTGTTACGATTTGACTTGGCACAAAGATGTGCCTTTCGTTTGGTTGCGTTTGCCCGAAGGGTGGCGCGCATCTGCGTTTTGCCAGGCGGCTGAAGTCGAGAAGGTTCAGATCCGACCGGCTGAAGAATTCGCAGGCCGCGAGGCACGTGCGCCTCATGCTGTGCGCATTGCGATCAATGCGCAGATTGACCATGACCATTTTGAAGACGCGATGATGCGGCTGCGCGAATTGCTTGATTATCCCCCTGAACGCATTGGTGTTTGATGGGGTATTATTATACCTAATTTGCAAGCATTTGTTTTTGCTCATTTAAATGAAGTTAACTGCGGTTGACGTGGTTTTCAGCACGCGTATAACGCCTCCATCAAGCGCGTCATCTGGCGCGCTCTTTTATGAGCACAGACCTATAAGGGTATAAGTCGATGAAAACCTTCTCTGCAAAGCCAGCAGACATCGAGAAGAAATGGATCATTATTGACGCCGAAGGTGTCGTTTTGGGCCGTCTCGCTTCGATCGTTGCTATGCGCCTGCGCGGCAAGCACAAAGCGTCCTTCACGCCGCACATGGATATGGGCGACAATGTCATCATCATCAACGCTGAAAAAGTGCAGATGACGGGCAAGAAACGCACAGACAAGAAATATTACTGGCACACGGGCCACCCGGGCGGCATCAAGTTCCGCACGGCAGGTCAATTGCTTGAGGGCGATTACCCCGAGCGCGTGATGACCAAAGCAGTTCAGCGCATGTTGCCAGGCGGTCCTTTGAGCCGTCAGCAGATGACGAACTTGCGTGTCTACGCTGGTGCAGAGCACCCGCATGAAGCACAAAACCCAGAAGTTGTGGACGTGAAGTCCATGAACTCCAAGAACACACGGGTATAATCATGGCTGATCAAGTAAATTCTCTCGAAGAGCTCGGCGCAGTTGCCGAAGGCGTTGAAGCAGCAGTTGTTGTTGAAGCGGCGATCACACGCGAGCCTGTCCGCGATGAGCTCGGTCGTTCCTACGCGACTGGCAAGCGTAAAGACGCGGTTGCCCGCGTTTGGATCAAGCCCGGTTCCGGCAAAGTTGTTGTGAACGGTAAAGAAATGGCTGCGTATTTCGCGCGCCCAGTTCTGCAGATGATCCTACGCCAGCCGTTTACGGTTGCTGGTGTTGAAGATCAGTTCGACGTGATGGCAACTGTTAAAGGTGGTGGCCTGTCTGGTCAGGCTGGTGCGGTTAAGCACGGCATTTCTAAAGCGCTTCAGCTTTATGATCCTTCCTTGCGCGGTGCTTTGAAAGCTGCCGGCTTCATCACACGCGACAGCCGCGTTGTTGAACGTAAGAAGCCTGGTAAGCGCAAAGCGCGTCGTAGCTTCCAGTTCTCTAAGCGTTAATCGCTTTTACAAGTTTGTTGCAAAGGGCTGCTCTTACGAGCGGCCCTTTTCTTTTTTGAGCACGCCAAAGGCGTGCGAGTGCCTCCGGCGGCGATATTTTTAGAAAGAGGAAACACTTTCTTAACCTTGGCCGTAATACTTTTCGATGGCGGAACAGGCGGCGACGCCGATGGCCGTGAAAGGGGAAGCCTGGCTTCTTTGGGGATGCTTTGGAAAAGGTGTCCCCGTCCTCTTTCCCTAAATATCGCCGCCGGAGGCAAACCAGCATGGGCTTGTCCCATGCTCAACCTGTGACGCGCTTTGCGCGTCTCTATTTGGTATCAGCGTCGATCAAACCCAGACCACGCAGGTATATTCCGATAGCGCTTTCCAGTAAATCTTCTGGCGGGAAAGGGCTTTGCGTACCCGGAGAATTGCGCGCGAACAACTCGACCACCCCGTGGCTCATCGCCCAAATATGCGCGCTGAACATAGAGGCTGGGGGGCGCTTATGCTCTGGAATATGTTGGTTTAAATCCTCAGCCGCTTGCTCAAGCACGCCGCGTGCACGCGTTGAGACTATGGCAAGCTCGGGTGTTCGGTTCACCGAAATGCCGCTTTCGAACATCGCAATATAATGACCGGGATATTTACGCGCAAAGGCGAGATAAGCGCGGCCCGTGGCTTCAAACGCGGCCAAAGCCGAAGGTTGGCCTTTGTCATAGGCGTATTGCATCACATCCGCAAAAATCTCGTAACCTTGGCGCGCAGCTTCAGCAATCAAGTCTTCGCGCCCTTCAAAATGGCGATAGACCGCCGCAGGGGTCACTCCCGCTTGTTTGGCCGCTTCTGACAATGTAAATCCCGTCGGCCCCTTGGCGCGGATCAGCTCTAATGCGGCTTCAACCAATGCTTGACGCAAATTTCCGTGGTGATAGCCACGTTTCTTAGGCATCCCAAATCTCCGGACCCGCACAAACCTTCGAATCCAGCGCCCCCAGAGCGTCTTTGTCTTTATGTGCGTAGTCAAATTGCGCCAGCACATGACGGATTGCATTCACGCGCGCGCGGCGTTTGTCATCCGAGCGGATCACCGTCCACGGCGCGCTTGGTGTATGGCTGCGCTGCATATTTTCGCTGATCGCCTCGGAATAGGCATCCCAGCGGTTCAGCCCCTCGACATCGATCCAAGACAACTTCCACTGCTTCAAAGGATCACTCTCGCGGGCCAAAAACCGGCGCAGTTGCTCTTCGCGGCCCACGTTGAGCCAGAATTTCACAAGGGTTATCCCCTCATTGACGATCATATCCTCAAATTGCGTCACTTGCTTGAAAAACACTTCGCGCTGCGCGGGCGCGCAAAATTCGAACACATGTTCAACAACGCCTCGGTTGTACCAGCTGCGATCAAAAAACGTGATCTCGCCGCCCGCAGGCAGATGATCAATGTAGCGTTGAAAATACCATTGGCTTTGCTCGCGCTCGGTTGGTTTGGACAGAGCAACGACATTGGCCGAGCGCGGGTTCAGATTTTCGCGAAAGCGTTTGATTGTGCCGCCTTTGCCCGCAGCGTCGCGCCCTTCAAAGACGATTGCAACGCGCTGAGAAGTCTCGCGCACCCAATGTTGAAAGCGCACGAGCTCAATCTGAAGCGCGGCCATGTCCTTTTCGTAAGCTTTGCGTTTCATGCGCGCATCATAAGGATAACTGGCGCTTAGAATCGCGTCTTTTTCACCATTTTGGATCGCTTTGCGCACCGCGTCCGGCGCTTTTTCGTTGTAAAAAGTGCTGATTGCACCCTCGAATGGCAGTTTCATGCGCGCGCATCCCCATGTTGTTTTCGCCACTATGACGGGCTGCGCCGCTTACCGCAATCCAGCGCGGGTTGCGGCGCGGTGAATGGCGTCGATCACCTCCGGTTGCGAGACATGTTGCGGCATATGTCCGACGCCTTTTAGCACGGTTAGTTCAGCATCTTCGATCTGATCGACCAGCAAATCAGAGTGGATCGACAAGCCCACAATCGTATCCGCATCTCCGTGAAGGATTTCTGTAGGCACTTTAATTTCGCCATACCGTGGAACCAAGGCGTTGATATCAGGCAATAAATGCGTGCGCTGGCGCGCATTCGCGATCATCGTGTGACGGCGCAGGGTGATGCCAGGGCCAAAGTATTCCGCGTAGCCATCGGGCGCGGGCTGCGGCGCGAACACGTCGTCAAAGGCTTTGGCAACATAAGAATTTGGCACAAAGGCGGTGAGCAAAGGCACTAGGAATGTCGCGCCCAATTTGGAAGAGGTCGCACGGTAAAGCGGATCAATCGGGGTCGTCCACGGATTAGAGGGCGCAGCAAGCAACACAAGCGCCGCCATCGTATCGCCGTGGTGCACCGCCCAATTGAGCGCAACCGCGCCGCCAAAGGAATGGCCAACGACGATTGGGTTTTCAGCGCCCAAAACGCGCGCGGCGGCAGACAAAAGGGCTGCTTGCTGGCTGAGCGTTTCACCCTTTGGCGTCACGCGCGGCGTGTAGCCAAGACCGGGGCGGTCCAAAGCAATCACGCGGTAGTCTTGCTCTAGCTGCGCCATAAGCGAAAACGTCACATCGCGGGTCGAACCGGACGCACCGTGGAGCAAAATCAGGTCAGGCCCTGCGCCGCGCACAACGGCATGTACTTTTTGGCCATTCACCTCGATGAATTGACCCTCGGGAGGGTAGGTCGCCTCTGCAGCGGTTTCGCGTGCGCTTGCCCGCCACAGCGTGAGAGCCGCCAATAAAAGCAGCGCAACACAGACATAGAGCAGAAATTTAAACACCGATCAGATCGCTTTCAAATGGGGTCGTTTGGTATATCTCATTGATCCAATTGCCATAAAGCAAATGCGCATGGCTGCGCCAACGGTTCTGCGGCACTTGGCTTGGATCATCGCCGGGATAGTAGTTCATCGGAACGTTGATTGACACGCCTTCGGCGATATCGCGATCATACTCTTGCTTAAGCGTGCCGGAATCATATTCGAAATGGTTGAAAATATAGAGCGCGCGATGTTCAGGGTCTTCGACCAAACAGGGCCCGGATCCATCGCTAGAGAGCAACGTCGTAAGCCCGTCTTTCTGGTCAATCTCGCGCTGGGACATTTCTGTCCAGCGGCTTACAGGAATGACGCAATCATCTGAAAATCCACGTAAAAATGGCGACGACGGGGCAAGATTGCTATGGCGATAACAGCCAAAGAGTTTTTCATCCAGAATATGTTTTTGCACATCGTGGAAGTAGTTAATCATCGCCATGCCGCCCCAGCACACGCCCAAGGTGGAATGCACATGGGTTTGCGTCCACTCGAACACATCGCACAATTCTTCCCAATAGGTGACATCGTCAAAAGGAAGATGCTCGATCGGTGCGCCTGTGATGATCAAACCGTCGAATTTCTCGGTCTTCACCTCGGAGAACGGGCGATAAAAGCTCTCCATATGTTTGGCAGCGGTGTTGCGGGTTTTATGCTCGCTCATGCGGATCAAGGACAGTTCGATCTGCAAAGGTGTCGCGCCGATGAGGCGCGCAAACTGGTTTTCTGTTTGGATCTTCTTTGGCATCAGATTGAGCAAAGCAATGCGCAGCGGGCGAATGTCCTGACGCGCGGCATCGTCTTCCGTCACAAGCATCACGCCTTCGCGCTGCAAAACGTCGTAAGCGGGCAGATCAGAGGGGAGTTTTATCGGCATCGCACCCGGCTTTCTGTGGTTTGAGGAGCTGAGATAAGCTTAAGCATCCCGCGCAGCAAGGGCGTCGGCGATCACATCTATGAAAGCCGCCTCGTCGCTGGCGCGCGCTATATCAGAGGCTTGTACGGTAATCCCGAAGTTACGCGCCATTGCAGCATAGCGCGGTTGACGATGTGCCAGCGCCTGAGAATAGGTCCAGCGGATGAAGTCATCTGGATCAACATCACCGTCTTGCATGTTGTTATTGCTCAGATATTCGCGCCAAACACGGTTCAAAAATTCGGGCTGATAGGACATCGGTTTCGGCTCTTTGTCAAAGCGCGCGATCAGGCTTTCGGTATGCGCGTCGCTGCCCTCGATCCAGACCATCAGGCAGTCTTGCGCCAAGGCACTCAGCAGCGGATCATTTGGATCTTCTGGATCGACCCATTCACAAATAGAGCCACCCGTGTCGCAAATGAAATTGTTATAGCCATAAATATCATGCGCGCGCTCAATAAAGCTTGCCGTGTCGCGCAGGGCGGCGATTTCAGCATCTTTGAACTGGCTCTGGCGGCGTTCGTACTCAGCAATCGGCAAACCGCCGCGCTTAGGATCGCCCGGTTTGCCAAGATAAGCCGCAACAGGGCGCAAATCGTGATCATGCACGTTGACGCCGAAATGCACCAAATCCTGCATCAACATATCGCGCAGAAACGGGTTTTTCATCGCCTCACGCTTAAGATTGTCGATGATATGCTCGCCCATATGGCGCGTGCCGATGCGGTAATCCACAGAGTAGTGAAACCAATCGCCTTTTTCGGCCAACATTTCAGACACATATGTTTTGCCAAGCCCGGACATTGCAAAAAGCAACACACGTTTTTGCGGCGCATCGCGCCACGCTTGCGCAGTGGGATATAGCATGACTGGCTCCTTTACCGCCTTGCTCGCTTTGCTACTTGGCGCGGCGCAGGGCGTCAACGGCGCGTCCATCAAGAATGATCAAGCCCAAGGCCAACAGCGCAAAACCGTAATAAGCGCGCGCATGCAGCGCTTCGTTAAGGAACACCGCGCCAAGCACAATCGCGATTGGCGGCACAAGCAGGGTCACAAGCATCAGATTGCCGCTGCCTGCAAGCGCAAGAATGCGGTAATAGAGAAGATAGGCAAGGGCCGTCGCGATGATCACATAGTAGCCAATCGCGAGCCAAGTGATCGGTGCAAGCGCCAGTGTGATCGGCCCTTCAAAGATCCAAGCTGCGGGCAGCATAATCAAGGTCGAGCCTGTCAGCATCCCCGCCGCGGCAACCTCTGGCGCGAGACCACTTAGGCGTTTGCGTGCCCAAATACCCGCAAAAGCGTAGGAAATCGTGCCTGCCACAATCGCCAACTGCGCCAGCGAGCGGATATCAAAGGCCAGCAAGTGCTCGATCCCAATCGCCGTCGCGACACCAAAAAAGCCAAGCAAAACACCGATAAGTTTGCGTGCGCTGAGGTTTTCATCGGCGAAAAAGAGCGACGCCAGAATAACCCCGAAAATGGCCGTAGAGGCATTCAAGATCGACGTCAGTCCGCTCTCGATCGTCAATTGCCCCCAAGCCATAAGCGAAAAGGGAATTGCGTTGTTCAAAAGCCCCATGCCTAGAAATCCAACCCAGATCTGCGGTGCGCGCGGAATGGGCAGGCCTCGATAGAGGATGTAGAGCCACAAGATAAGCATGGCCCATCCCGTGCGATGCGCGACGGATGTGAGAAAGCCGACTTCGTTCAAGGCAATCCTGATGGACAGGAATGAGCCGCCCCAAATCAGCCCAAGCAGTGCAAGCAAGGCCCAAGCGAGCGGCGGGATAGTTTTGCTTTGTCTCATGCCACGGGTTTGCGCCAAGGCGCCGCAACGCTCAATCCGAAACCTGCGCTTTGCGCGTTTCGGACCAAATGTTGTAATAATTCCCGGCAAAAATCAGCGCCGCACCAACAAACACCCAAGGATCCAACGCTTCTTGAAAGACGATCATCCCAACGACCGCAATCATCGGCAGGCGGGTGAAATCAATCGGCATCACTACCGTCGCAGGTGCAATGCTGAGCGCTTTGGTCAGGCAGAAATGCGCAATCAATCCCGCGAGCCCCACAAGCCCCAAAAGCGGCGCGCTCTCACGCGTTGGCAGCTTAATGTCGCCATCATAGCCCGCGCAAATGATCCCGAAAATCGCTTGCGTCACAGTGAGATAGACAAGGATAGTGGTCAGGCTTTCGGTCTTGGTCAAACGCTTTGTCAGCAATCCGGTAAGCGCAAAGCAAATCGCCGCAATCGCGGCGGTGATAATGCCAGCATTGAGCGGTGTGGCCCCGGGGCGGGTGACAATCAAAATGCCGATAAAGCCCAAAATGGCCGCCACAACGCGCGGCCGTGTCATGCGCTCGCCAAGAAATACGGGCGACAGGATCAAAATCCAGATGGGCGAAGTGAACTCCAGCGCAAACACCTGCGCCAAGGGAATAACTGTGATCGCGTAAAACCACAGGTTTTGCCCCGCAAAATGGAACGCGTTGCGCAGAACATGGGTTCCGGCGGAGCGCGTGGTCACGTCACCAAGCGTGCCAACAGCTGCGGCAAATGCGAAAACAATCACAATGCCCGTCAGCGAGCGATAAAGCATGATCTCAAACGTATCATACCCCTCGGCAAGCCAGCGCCCTGCCACCGCCATAAAGGAAAACGACAAGATCGAACCGATCATCCAAATCGCTGCGCGCAACTCAGGGGCGAGCCTGTCCTTCATCTTGCCTATAAACTCACTTCAATGGGCCACGATGAAAAAAACACGCTCATTCCCATTCAATCGTTCCGGGCGGTTTCGAGGTAATATCATAGGTCACGCGGTTAATCCCAGGCACCTCATTGATAATCCGCGTCGCCGTTTCGCCCAGAAATTCATGGCTAAAGGGGTAATAATCCGCTGTCATCCCATCGACAGAGGTCACAGCACGCAGCGCGCAGGCAAAATCATACGTCCGCCCATCGCCCATCACACCAACCGTGCGCACAGGCAAGATAGCGACAAAAGCCTGCCAAATCTCGTCATAAAGCCCATGTTTGCGGATCTGATCAATGTAAACGGCATCCGCTTCGCGCAAAATATCAAGCTTGGCGCGGGTGATTTCACCCGGGCACCGAATAGCAAGACCAGGCCCCGGAAAGGGATGACGTCCGATGAAAGAGGACGGAAGACCCAGCTCGCGGCCAAGCGCGCGCACTTCGTCTTTGAACAATTCGCGCAAAGGCTCTACCAGCTTCAAACCCATCTTTTCGGGCAATCCACCCACATTATGATGTGATTTGATCGTCACAGAAGGACCGCCTGAAAAGCTCACGCTTTCAATAACATCAGGGTACAGCGTGCCTTGAGCCAAAAACTCGGCGCCCTCAATCTGACCTGCATATTTCTGAAACACGTCAATAAACAAACGGCCAATAATCTTGCGTTTGGTTTCAGGATCGTCCTGCCCATCCAGCTCGCCAAGGAACAATTCTTGTTCCTGCGCGTGAATAAACTGCATGTTGTAATTGTCGCGGAACATCGCGACGACCTCGTCCGCTTCGCCTTTGCGCAGCAAGCCGTGATCCACAAACACACAGGTGAGCTGATCGCCAATCGCTTCGTGAATAAGAACCGCAGCAACAGAGCTATCAACACCGCCCGAAAGTCCGCAGATCACCTTTTTGTCGCCGACTTGCGCGCGGATCGCGGCAATCGCTTGCTCGCGGTACGCATCCATCGTCCAATCGCCGCTAAATCCGGCAAGGCGCACGAAATTTTCATAGAGTTTCGCGCCATTAGGGGTGTGATGCACTTCAGGATGAAACTGCACCGCATAAAAATTGCGCGCGCTATCTGCGGTGATCGCATAAGGAGCGTTCGGGGATGTGCCAAAGACTTCAAATCCGGGCGCCAGGGCAGAGACGTGATCGCCGTGGCTCATCCAGACTTGCTCTTTGCCATCCGCAAACCAACCCTCAAGCAAGGGCAATGTGTTCTCAGGCGTAACAAACGCACGGCCAAATTCAGCGGTGCCGCCACCGCCGGATATCTTGCCACCCTCGACCTTGCCGCCAAGCTGCTCCATCATGACTTGCTGACCATAGCAAATCCCAAGAACAGGCACGCCAAAAGTAAAAAGGCTCTCTGGCGCGCGGGGGCTGCCTTCACGCGTCACGCTATCAGGGCCACCGGACAGAATAACCGCTTTGGGGGCAAAATCGGACAAAAACGCATCTGTGACGTTCTGATAGGGGTGAATTTCACAATAGACATTCAGCTCACGCAGGCGGCGCGCGATCAGCTGCGTCACCTGGCTGCCAAAGTCGATAATAAGAAGGCGGTCATGGGATATCTCTGTCATGCTTCGTGCTCTAGGGCAGGGCGCAGCAGAGGTCAATTCGCTCTTAGCGATGATTGCGCGGAAACGATTTCACGGAAAGGTCGCTTTTTCACCCCAAGGGCCGCTATTTTGCGCTTTCACAGACGCGCGCGGGCTTAAGAAGAGACAACAAAGCAACGCATGTCTTTCAATGTGGGGATCACGATTATGGCCGAAGCAGCAGCACGTACACGCAGAACCCGTGGAGGTGGCGGCGCCGCGCGCCGTGCAGAACGCACATCCGTTAGCTTTGAAACTGCGAAATATATCGAGCGCAACATCCCCAACTATGAAGTGCTGAGCGAAGCTGCGCTCGAGGTGATTGAAGCGAATGCCGAGCAAATCCTTGAAGAAATCGGCGTCAATTTTGTAAACAACCCCGCTGCGCTTGAACGTTGGCGCGCTGCTGGCGCACTTATCGAGGGTGAGCGCGTGCGCGTGCCCAAAGGGCTTGCGCGCGAGCTGTGCAAAACTGCACCCGCAAGTTTCACCCAACATGCGCGCAATCCAGAGCGCAATGTGGTGATCGGCGGCAATACATTGGTTTGCGCGCCGGTTTATGGCCCGCCTTTCGTGCGCGACGCGGCAGGTGGGCGGCGCTATGCAACGATGGATGATTTCCAAAAATTCGTGAAGCTTGGCTATATGTCCAAATGGCTGCACCACTCTGGCGGCACTGTGTGCGAGCCGACGGATGTGGCGGTGAACAAGCGTCACCTTGATATGTTGCTGGCGCATATGACCCTAAGCGATAAACCCTTTATGGGTTCGGTCACGGATCCCAGCCGCGCACAAGACAGTGTCGAGATGTGCGAAATCCTGTTCGGCAAAGAGTTTGTTCAGGAAAACACAGTGATGACATCGCTGATTAACATCAACTCCCCCATGACCTTTGATGACATCATGATGGGCGCTTTGGAGGTTTATGCGAAAAACAACCAAGCCTGCATCGTCTCGCCCTTTATTGTTGGCGGCGCGATGGCGCCTGTGTCGGTCGCGGGGACTTTGACGCAGGTCTTGGTCGAGCTGCTCGCGGGTGTCGCCTATAGCCAGTTGGTGCGTCCCGGCGCGCCAGTGATTGCGGGCGCTTTTGTTACTTCGATTGATATGAATTCCGGCGCGCCCACGTTCGGCACGCCCGAGGCAAGCCACATTCTCTATGGTGCTGGCCAGCTGGCGCGCCGTTTGGGGCTGCCGTTTCGCTCTGGCGGGGGGCTTTGCGGCTCTAAATTACCCGATGCGCAATCTGCCTATGAAACGGCGCACACCCATAACGCGGCGCTCATGGGCGGGGTGAATTTCATGCTGCACGCGTGTGGCTGGCTAGAGGGGGGGCTTGTGTCCTCGTTCGAGAAATTCGTCGTTGACGCGGATCAGCTTGGTATCCTGCACCACCTTGCCCGCGGGGTAGACGTGGATGAGAACGCCCAAGCCATGGACGCAATCCGCGAAGTTGGGCCGGGCGGTCACTATCTTGGCTGTGAGCACACACAAAACAACTTTAAAACAGCATTCTGGCGCACCGATGTGTTTGATTACAAACCCTTTGAGACTTGGCACGACGAGGGTGCGCGCGATACCCAAACCCTTGCCACGGCGCGCGTCGAGCACATGCTGGCGACTTACCAGCAACCTGCGCTTGATCCGGAGATTTTGGCAAAGCTCAATGCCTATGTTGAGGCTAAAAAGGCCTCTATGCCGGATGCGTTTGTGTAATCCCTAGCGCGGGGCCTTATTGGCACTTTCCACGCTCGTTTGGTTCTCGGCAATCAAAGCCACAAGAACGTCAATGTGACGCGCGGCGCTATACGTGGTGTCGCGGGTTTTTCGCAGCATGTTCAGATGGTTCTCTAGATCGAAGAGCTGCAAAATAACTGCATTGGTCTTGGCAGGCACAGCGCCGCCCAAGATCCGTTTAAGATGGGTTTTGCGGCGATAGTCTTTTAATCCAAAGCCCGCGGCTTTGACCAAAAGCTTTGGTCGCTTCAAAGTCTTCAACTGTGATTTTAGATCCAACATTATCTGTCCCCTCAGTGTGGCATGGCAGAGGGGCACAGAATTACTCAACCTAAGGGTGTGTTGCGATTCATGCCGAGGAGGCGCGCGCCATGTTGAGAATTGTTTATCAATTAAAAACAATACTTAACGAACGCATTATTGTTAACCAAAACGTAACAATTAGTGCCGTAGTTGTGGATTAATCTTTGGATAACTTTCTAATAACAGGGTCAGGACTTGTGACAGATACTCATTCACATGCACCGCAAGCGAGCGCTTTGCAAAGGACGCAACCGGGGATCCCTGCTTGGGTCCCCGAGCCTGTGCAGCGATATCTGACGCATACGCAAGCGGGTTTACCGATCCGTGAAGTTGCGCGCCGCGCTGGATGCCACGCCTCTACGGTTTTGCGTCAAATTCGCAAAATCGAAGTGCGCCGCGACGATCCTTTGGTGGATCGCGCCCTGCATTCGTTAAGTTCCAATTATTTCCACGGCACACCTTCATTTTGCGCCAAGGAGACAAGCAGCATGAGTGACATTCCCAGAACCAAAGGGTTTAGCAATGATGCGGCCAGCATGGATCAACAGACTTTGCGTATTTTGCGCCGGCTGTGTGAAGCGGGGTCTGTTCTTGCGGTTGCAGAGGGCATGGAAACCGCAGTTGTCGTGCGTGAAAATCAAGCTGGCGGCACCAATAAAACCGCCTCAGTGTCGGCTGAATTTGTGGCGGTCTTGGCTCTGAATGCTTGGGTCGATTGCGCCAATCCCGGGCGGATTTCGCGTTACAAAATCACCGCAGCAGGGCGCGCGAAACTTGCTGAGCTGTCCGAGGCCGGCATGTCCAGCCAGCTTGAACAGGGCGGCAATTACGGTGAAAAAATCGACGAAAGCAGCCGCGCGCGGCGTGTGCGATATAACACTGCCGAAAGCCCCGTTGCCGCATTGGCGCGGCGCAAGGACAAAGATGGCACGCCGTTTTTGAGCGAAGTTTTGGTGAATGCCGCCGAGCGCCTTCGCGAAGACTTCGAGTTGGCGCAAATGGGGCCACGGGTTGCACAAAATTGGGATAATTTTCTAACAGCTGGCAGCGATATTGGCGGGCCGTCTCAGGGTGGCACTGCCGGTGGCGCTCCTAGCGCGGCGCGCGAACGCGTGGCCAAGGCGCTGCGCTATTTAGGCCCCGGGCTTGGGGATGTGGCCTTGCGCTGTTGCTGCTACCTTGAAGGGCTTGAAACCGCTGAAAAGCGCATGGGCTGGTCTGCGCGTTCTGGCAAGATTGTTCTGCGCATTGCGCTGCAACGTTTGCGCCAGTTCTACGAGATCGAGCTTGGCGATGTGCTGATCGGGTAACGCCCCTCGCAAAACCTCTCAAGATTTATCAATCGCGCAGAGCAGCTATGCAATCTGCGGGCTGGCTGTTGCAAGAATGTATGTTATGTCTAGGTCAACATCAGTCTTGCGAGAGTTGAGCTATGCGCGATTTGAAAATTCCTGACCAGCGTCACCCTGAAAAGGCGCATCGCCCTGACAATGCACAGCCCAAAAAGCCAAGCTGGATCCGCGTCAAAGCGCCCACAGGGGCAGGCTATAAAGAAACCCGCAATATTTTGCGTGAAAACAAGCTGGTGACAGTCTGCGAAGAAGCCAGCTGTCCGAATGTTGGCGAATGTTGGAACCAAGGGCACGCAACCATGATGATCATGGGCGATATTTGCACGCGTGGCTGCACGTTCTGCAATATTGCCACTGGCAAGCCAGATGCATTGGACGCGTTCGAGCCGGGCAGGGTGGCCCATGCTGTCGAAACGCTTGGGTTGAACCATGTTGTAATCACCTCAGTGGATCGCGACGATCTGAACGATGGCGGCGCTGAGCATATCGCGCAAACCATTCGCGCCGTGCGCCATCGCGCCCCCAAGACCACGATTGAGGTTTTAACACCTGATTTCCTGAAATGCCCGATCAGTGCTGTCGAAGCGGTGGTTGAAGCGCGCCCCGATGTGTTCAATCACAACCTTGAAACTGTGCCAGGTTTGTATCCGACAGTGCGGCCGGGTGCGCGATATTTTCACTCGCTGCGCCTGCTTCAACAAGTGAAGGAAATGGATCCAAGCATCTTTACCAAGTCAGGCATTATGGTCGGCCTTGGCGAGGATAAGCAATCGGTGCAGCAAGTCATGGACGATATGCGCGCGGCAGATGTAGATTTCCTAACGATCGGTCAATATTTGCAGCCTACGCCCAAGCACCACGGGGTGGCGCGTTTCGTCGAGCCTGATGAATTCAAAGCCTATGAGAAAGCCGCATGGGGCAAAGGGTTCTTGATGGTCTCTGCTACGCCTTTGACGCGCTCGTCTTATCATGCGGGCGATGATTTCGCGCGGCTGCGCGATGCGCGGGCGGCGAAATTAGGCTAATGTAAACCAAGATCCGCGTTGAAATTGAAACTTGGATGGATCTGTGTTTTACTCTCGGACAAAGCAATAAATCTATTTGTCTTAAGAGTTTAAAAGTCTGTTATGCCGCTGTCATCTGACGCATTGAGTATTTCAACAGAAGGTCATCTTTTTCGCTGGAACACCGGGCAACCGCTCGGAACGCCTGTCGTAATCACCTATTCGTTCATGACGACTTTGACGGCTTATGACGTGCGCACGACGGCAAGCATTACCCCTTTTAGCGACATGCAAAAGAGCGGTGTGCGCGATGCGTTTGACAAATGGGAAGAGGTCAGTGGCCTCACCTTTCTAGAGGTCGAGGGCACGGGCGACATCACGCTTACGATGATCGATGAAAGCGGCATGTCTTCTGTCGAAGGGCGCCCTGCAGCCGGCTTTGCCTATTTACCTTTTGCGTTTGAACATCAACCGGGCGAGCAGGTGATCTTTCACGACAGCATCGGCGGCGATGTCTTTATGAACGCGACAGCTTATGGCGACGAAACCAGTTACAATGTGGGCGAGCGTGGTTTTGAGACCATGCTGCACGAGATTGGTCATGCGCTTGGGCTTGAGCATCCGTTTGACGGCGATTTCATCATCGACCCTGCACGCGACAATACGGACGTCACGATCATGTCCTATACGGATGGCTCCAACCCAAGCGAATTAGGCACAGCGGATATTGAGCTGATCCAGTTTCTTTATGGCAGCGAATCCTACGAGACCGAATTCAACGATGATCTGCAAATGCTGAAGATTTTCGGCACAAATGCCTCGGAATATCTGCACGGTTCAAGCGTCAGTGATTTTTTCAGCGCTTCGCGCGGGGCGGATACGGTTTTCGGCTCTGATGGGGATGATTTCGCGATCCTGACGGGGCAGGACCTCTTTGATGGGGGCAACGGCAGAGATACGGCCATTGCGGTCATGGGGGCGAATACGATTACGGACAGCGGTGGTCTGTTCGACTTTTCGCCGACCCCGAATACCAATCTTGAAATCGATGATTTCTTTATGGGTGGCTTTGGCAATGACACGCTTGAAGGCGGTCTTGGCAATGATCTGCTGTTGGGGGATCGCCCTTCGCAGTTTCTTTCGGGCGAGGATGTCATCAACGGTGGGCGCGGCAGCGACTTTCTGCAAGGCGGCGGCGGCGCAGATGTGTTTTATTTTAAAGCGAACGATCATTATACCAATGGCGCTGCCGAAGCGTTTCGTATTCTCGGGCCTGATGTGATCGGCCATGTCAGTGCGAACGACATTAATACGGTGCTGAATGGGTCCTCTTCGACGATATCGGAGTTGATCGCCCGTGCCTCGCGAGATTTCGAGATTGGTATCGATAAGATCGAGCTGGATGATATTAACTTTTCGCTCCGCAATGATCTCAGAAATAATCTAAGCAATTATTTGACCGATACTGCGGATGGCGTTCTATTTGAGAGCTATGCAAATCAGATCTTATTCATCGATGTCACCGCCGCTGAATTGCTCGCGGTTTCGTTTTCCGACATTTTTGACTTTGTGTAGCGTGGAGCGCGTAGAATGCAGTTTTTGTTAGACCCACGGCCGATGCAGATCAATCGCGCAATCCGTTTTGTTTGGATCAGCGCCGCTGCTGCTGTGTTAAGTGCCTGCGTTTCCGCGCAGGAGGACATGGCGGAAGCACCAGTTGAAGAAACACCAAACGAGGTAAATTCCGGTGACAACGTGACCCGCAACAATGAGACGGGCGCAGAGACATCGATCGGGTTCAGCGCAGCGGTTTTTCCAGGCACGCGCACAGGCGTGGTTGCGCCAAACACCACAATTGGCGATCCTTCAAGCACTACGCCGACTGCTTTGGCAGGCATTGGCGCTGTGACACCCGTCAGCGTTTTGACGTTCAATTCCAGCACAGGCGCAATTGCGAGCGCGAATGCGAGCTATGATCCCGCCACCATTGAAGCGACAGTTGGCAGCGATGCGTTTTCGGTGAATGCCGATGGTGCAGGCTATGCGGCGCGCTTGATCAACGGTGGCAACAATCTTGCGATTGTGGTGCCAACGCCTTTGGGCGCTTTGCCGGGCGGGCGGGCAACTTATAATGGCACGGGCGATGTGGTTTATGTAAACGCACCCACAGCGCAAACATTCACCGGAACCATGAGCGCGCGCATCGAAGCGAATTTTGCAATAGGCAGCGTAGATATGTCCCTTAGAAACCCAAATGGCACGATTGATGGCGTTGCTTATTCAAATGGCGGCACAATCGAAATCGACGACATGGTTGTCGTTGGCACGCAGTTCCGCTCTAGCGGCGCAACGACTGGTTCTGTGACCGGATTTACCGGCGCGTCTGATCTGAATTCGGGCGCGCAAACCGTCAACGCGCTTGGCCTTTTTGGCGGACCAAATGGCGAGGAAGCGGCAGCAATCGCGCAAATCACCGATGGCGCGAATGGCACTGCGATTATGCGCGTCACAGGCTCGCGATAAAACCACTTGATCAATGCAAAAAGGCCGCGTAAACGCGCCCTACTAAATCCCGCAGGTGGGGATGGGCTCTTGGGGGAGAAATCCTTGAGCAGTCCGCCGGTTTGAACATCCGTTCATCACCCCCACCAAGGCGAAACCGGAAAAGGAAAACGACATGGCTCTTCCAGAGTTCACCATGCGCCAACTGCTTGAAGCAGGCGTACACTTCGGCCACCAAAC
Organism: uncultured Planktotalea sp.; assembly: GCA_964421835.1. Taxonomy (GTDB): domain Bacteria; phylum Pseudomonadota; class Alphaproteobacteria; order Rhodobacterales; family Rhodobacteraceae; genus Planktotalea. Next base: position 1,630 of record CAYQZI010000005.1, on the reverse strand, counting down.
GCAGCGTTGGAACCCACGTATGGGTCCGTTCATTTACGGCGCGCGCAATGGTATCCACATCATGGATCTTACACAGACGGTTCCAATGCTCGACGCAGCATTGAACGCGATCCGTGACACTGTCGCAAAGGGCGGCCGTATCTTGTTCGTTGGCACAAAGCGTCAGGCCGCAGCGCCCGTCGCCGCAGCCGCAGAGCAATGCGCACAGTATTACATGAACCACCGTTGGCTCGGCGGCACGCTGACAAACTGGAAAACAGTTTCTCAGTCGATCAATCGTCTTAAGTCCATCGACGAGAAGTTCGAGACAGGCTTTGAAGGTTTGACCAAGAAAGAGCGCCTCGGCATGGAGCGCGATCAAGGTAAACTTCAGGCGTCCCTCGGCGGTATCCGCGAAATGGGCGGCGTTCCTGATCTTATCTTCGTCATCGACGTGAAAAAAGAAGCGCTGGCGATTGCAGAAGCCAACAAACTTGGCATCCCTGTGGTTGCTGTTGTTGACACGAACTGCTCGCCTGATGGCATCGACTACATCATTCCTGGCAACGACGATGCGGCCCGTGCGATTGCACTTTACACCGATCTCGCAGCCCGTGCAGCACTTGACGGCATGTCCGCTCAGCTTGGCGCAGCTGGTGTTGATCTTGGCGCGATGGAAGAAGCACCAATGGAAGAAGTTGTTGCAGAAGCGGCTCCTGAAGCACCAGCAGCAAGCTAAGCCTTAAGCCTTTACGCGCGAGGGCAGGGACCACCCCGCCCTCGTTTTCCCCATTCTAGGAGATATGAAAATGGCAATCACAGCAGCCATGGTTAAAGAACTGCGCGACGCATCCGGCGCAGGCATGATGGACGCCAAAAAGGCGCTCACAGAAGTTGACGGCGACATGGAGGCAGCAATCGATTGGCTGCGCACCAAGGGCCTTGCGAAAGCGGCGAAGAAATCTGGCCGTACAGCAGCAGAGGGCCTTGTGGCAGTCGCAGTTGACGGCGGCAAAGGTGTTGCGGTTGAGGTTAACTCCGAAACTGACTTCGTTGGCAAGAACGCTGAATTCCAAGAAATGGTTGGCGGTATCGCCTCCGTTGCGATGGGTGTGTCCGACGTGGAAGCGCTTGCAGGCGCGGATATGGGCGGCAAGCCTGTGTCTGAAGTCCTGACAGACAAGATTGCAACAATCGGCGAAAACATGTCCTTGCGCCGCATGGCCGTTGTCGAGGGCACTGCAGTTGTGTCCTACGTGCACAACGCCGCGACTGCTGGCATGGGCAAAATCGGTGTTCTGGTTGGCTTGTCCGGCGCAGACGAAGCGTTTGGCAAGCAGGTTGCGATGCACATCGCGGCGGCGAACCCAGCAGCTTTGTCCGAAGCAGATCTGGACCCGGCAATCGTTGAAAAAGAGAAGCAAGTTCAGATGGATATCGCACGCGAATCCGGCAAGCCTGAGCAGGTGATCGAGAAAATGATCGTTGGCCGCATGAAAAAGTGGCTCGCAGAGAGCACGCTTCTGGGTCAAGCTTTCGTTGTGAACCCTGACCTTACGGTTGCGGATGCGGCGAAAGAAGCTGGCGTTGAGATCACAGGCTTTGTGCGTCTTGAAGTTGGCGAAGGCATTGAAAAGAAAGAAGAAGATTT
>CAYQZI010000004.1:22821-44702 GCA_964421835.1 uncultured Planktotalea sp. | reverse complement strand
CTTTATATGGCGCGTCGCGGGTTGGTTCCTTTGCGGCAAAGCCCTATAAGCGCGCAAAACAAGAGGCGCAGGCGCATATGCAAGGCTCGCAAGATACAGCTCCACTCAAGATTTCTGTTGTGACTGCCGTGTATAACCGCGAAGCGACAATCGCAGAGGCGACTGAATCGGTTCATTCGCAAACCTATTCCAACATAGAACATGTGGTGCAAGATGGTGGTTCAACCGATGGCACATTAAAGGCCATCAACCGCTTTGACAGCGCGCGGATATCGCTGCAAAGCGCTAAAGACAGCGGCATTTATGATGCTATCAACCGCGGCATGGCGCGTGCGCGCGGCGATGTTATCGGCTTGATGCATTCGGATGATGTTTTCGCGCACAGCGGCGTGCTGGAAGAGGTGGCCCAGGCGTTCAAAGACCCCAGTGTCGCCTGTGTTTACGGCGATCTGCAATATGTTGCTGCCGATGATACATCGCGCGTTATCCGCCATTGGACCTCTGGCGCTTTTGATCGCGCAAAACTGCGTCGTGGCTGGATGCCGCCGCATCCAACGCTTTATATCCGCCGCTCTGTGCTTGAACAGTTTGGCGATTATGACACGCGCTATCAGATTGCCGCTGATTACGATGCAATGACGCGTTGGCTTTGGGGGCACAGCATCAAACCCGCTTATATTGCGCAGGTCATGGTGAAAATGCGCGTCGGCGGCGAGAGCAATCGATCCATTGGCCGGATTGTTCAAAAAAGCCGCGAGGACTATCGCATTATCAAAAGCAATCGCCTTGGCGGCTTTGGGACATTGCTTTGCAAAAATCTTCGAAAGCTCACGCAATTCAGACTGTGAAGCCGACACAATTTATCGTGTCAGAAACTGAACAAACTCAATCAAAGGTTTGCGTCGATCCGTCGAAGGTATAGGTTGCTCCCAACATTATGACGATAAAAATTATATGCGCATGGGATCGACATGAATAGTGATCAAGAGACTGAAAATGGCTCGTCAGTTCGATCGAATGAAACTGCGCAAAGCGGTCATTCACGGCGCAAGGGCGAGGTGATGCAAGCAGCGCGCCAACATGGTGGATCCGAGGATGAAGTCGATCTGCTGAATATCATCGGTACGATCTGGCGCGGCAAATGGTTGATCCTTATCTGTGCGTTTTGCGCAGCCTTTCTTGGCATATATTACGCGAACAACGGCACAACGGCGAAGTATTCCACGACAGCGCGCCTGGCGATTCAGCTGCGGGATCAGAATGTTGTTGATGTGCAAAGTGTTGTGTCGGGGACGTCCAAGAACAGATCTGCGATCAACACGGAGCTTGAAGTTATTCGCTCGCGCGGTTTGATCGAGCAGGTGGTTAAAGAACTTAACCTAACGGCGGATCCTGAATTTAACGGCTATCTGCAAGAACCGCGTCGTTTCTCTCGCACGTCGATCAGAGCGTTCCTCTCCGATTACCTGCCAATATCGAAACCGCGTAAGGGTCCACCGCCCTCGGCTGAGACGGCGACGATAGGCGCTGTCAACCGCTTGCGCGGCGCGATCTCTGTGTCTTCGCAGCGCAACACCTATTTGATCAATGTTTCCGTAAAGACCCAAGATCCAAACAAGTCCGCAAAGATCGCAAATACTTTGGCGCGGCTTCATATCGCCGAGCAGATTGCGACCAAGTTTTCGGCAACTGAATTTGCCGTCAACTGGCTGTCAGATCGTGTCACAGAACTAGAGCTGGAGCTGAAATCGAAAGAAGACGCGATCAAGGATTTGCAGGCGGAAACCGACCTGATCAGCCTTGAGGCGTTGGAAGTGTTAAACGTGCGCTCCAAAGACATGCGCGAGCGTGTGTCGGCGGCTGGGATTGCCGTTGTGAATGCGCGCTCGAAACTGGCGCAATTCGAAGCCTTGGGGCAAAGTAAAGACATTGATGCCATCCTTGACGCTACAGTGGATGCCGCCTTGAACCGATTGGCGCCCGCTGTGCGCAGCGGCGATGCAAACGCGGAGCAGGTCTTTTTCCAAAGGTTCGCGCTTTTTCTTGAACGTGCGCGCACAGATGCAACCCGTCAGGATGCCCAGCTTGTCGCGCTTGAGGAGTCCTTTGCGCGGCTGCAAGGGCAGGTGGCAGTGCAATCAGAAGATTTGGTGCGCTTGAACCAATTGATCCGCGAAGCGGATGCGACGCGCGTCCTTTATGAAACGTTTCTTGCGCGCCTCAAGGAAACCTCTGTGCAGATTGGTTTGCAACAGGCTGACACGCGCATACTTTCGCCTGCCGTCAAAGGCCGCCTTGTTGAGCCACGCAAAGCGCGCATTGTGATGATGTATTTCTTGATTGGCGGTGTCATCGGCCTGGCAATTGTCATGCTGCGCCAGTTCATGAACCATGGCTTTAGAACAGCCGAAGAGCTTGAGCAGGTGACGGGCTATTCCGTTCTTGGTCAAACTCCGAAAATGCCTATTCGCAAACGCAGTGCTTTGATCAAATATCTGCACAGCAAGCCAACCTCTGCGGCGGCGGAATCTATCCGCAATTTGCGAACCTCTATTTTGCTGGCCGATGTCGATAACCCGCCCAAAGTCGTGATGATGACCTCTTCGATCCCGGGCGAGGGCAAGACAACGCAGGCCATTGCGCTTGCGGGCAATCTCTCTGGGCTTGGCAAAAAGGTCCTGTTGATTGAAGGCGACATTCGCCGCCGGACTTTGGATCAATACTTTGAGCGCTCCGGTGACGGGGGTTTGGTGGATGTCCTGTCCGGTGAAAAAACGCTTGAGGACGTGCTTGTGCGCGACAAGACGCTTAACATCGATGTGTTGATGGGCGGCAAAAGCAAGATCAATGCCGCTGATCTATTTTCTTCCGATAAATTCAAAGCTTTCATGAAAACCGCGCGAGGCGCGTTTGACTATATCATTATCGACACGCCACCGGTGTTGGTTGTACCTGATGCGAGGGTGATTGCGGATCAATCTGACGTCGTGATCTACGCGGTGAAGTGGGACAATACAGGCAAATCCTTGGTGGTTGATGGCTTGCGCCAGTTTTCGTCGCTTGGATTGCGGGTCGATGGGTTGGTGCTATCACAGATCGATATGCGCCGGATGAAGACCTATGGTTATGGCGGAAAATACGGTGCTTACTCCGCATACGGCAAAGGCTATTACGACACGTAAGTGCGTTTTTGCATTACTTAGCTATCCAAACGACAAAAGCCCACGCATGCGCATGGGCCTTATTCTTTTCAGCGCAATTGTGTGAGCCGTTAGTCGGTGCTGGTCGTGCTTCTTGACCGAGACGCCACTGCTGCCCCGATAGCTGCTGTAACTCCCACAGCGGCGGGAACCACGTTAGAAAGTGGGATAAAAACAGTGGGTGCGGGCGATTGCGTTGAAATAGTTGCAACATTCGATGAGGGTGTCGCAAACCCGATGCAAGCCCTATTTCCTGCATTCAACGGGTTGCTACAATCTTGCGCAAATGCGCCTGTTGCGAGGGTGGTCGCGAAAAATGCGCCGACGATAACTTTAATAGCCATTGGACTCTCCTAAAATCAGTTGTGTTCTTATAGAACAATATAACCTTAGATTGATAGCCAAGGGAACAAAATTTGCTGCTTAACGCAAACGCGCGGCAAAACGACAAAAGCCCATGCGATGAGCATGGGCCTTAGAGTGCTTACATTCACGCAATATGTTTAATCGGTGCTTGTGGTGCTCGTCGTATTAGCATCAACAGAAGAAACGACCAAAGTAGCGGCAACAACAAGCGTAGACACTAATCCACTTCCACCCAAAGGTAAAAACCCAAACAAGCCACCAGTGCCAGATCCAGCGGTAGCCGCAGCCGCAGCACCGGTTGTTTGCGGAGTTACAAATCCAATACAGGCGACGTTACCCGCATTCAAAGGATTCAGACAATCTTGCGCAGATGCACCTGTTGCCAAGGTCGCTGCGAAAAATGCGCCGACGAAATGTCTAACAGCCATTGGGCTCTCCTAAAATCTGATTTGGTCAGCTAACACAGTTTTGCTTGCGGCTGATAGATAGCGTGAACAAAATTTGTAGATCTGCCCACCTCGTTAATTCGCCACCGACCCTGAGACATTCAGCAGCGTTGGCAAAATCTGATCAATCGCGCGGTTCCATTTGGTGATCGGCTGTTGCGCCACAAAGACAACATCGTTCGGGCGCAGCTCGAATCTTGTGCTAAGGGCAAAATTTGCGGCGTTCTGTGCGTCCAAATGCCAAGCGGTCACAGCTCCGAATTCGCGTGGATCGATCGAGGCACGCAGCACATAGATTTGCGATATATCCCCCGTCGCACCAGCAATACCACCCGCAGTATCAAACATCGCGTCGGCCAAATTGGCGCGGCGTCCAACGGGCAGCGCAAAGCGCGATTGCTGCCCGACTTCGCCGGTCAGATAGACGTACTCGTTGGTGTCGGCGCCAAGATCAAGTTGGCTTAGGTAGTTGCTGCGCGCTTCTGCCAGTTCGGCGCGGCGCAAGTTAACAGCGGTTTGAAGCTCGGACAACGCGGCCTGACGCGCTTGTCGGCGCTCACCAAGCAAGGTGATTTGCTGCTCGAAATAGCGCTCCGCCTCGCCAAGCTCAAAGCCGGTATCCACAAAGACCGCATCGCCATCCTCAAGTCGCGTCGCAAGCAAATCCGAGCGTTGATAGAGCGTCGCCAAGGGGATTTGATAGAGCGTGCCATTGCGATAGATCCGTACAGCGGCAACATCCTGGTCCGGCGCAGAGACCCCGCCAACGGCCGCCAGCGCCTCAGAGAGTCGCAAAGGGGTCAAGCTAATCGGCAAAACACGCGGTGCAGCAACGGCACCGCCCACAGAGACACGGCGCGAGTTGAACTCGGAAATCTCTAGGCTAAACGTCGGATCGAACTGGTTTTCGACCAAGCGTTGAAAGAGCTCTGCTTCAGCGTCCTCGATACTTAGGTTAGCGATGCGCACACGGCCGACATTTGGAATATTAACCGCGCCGTCATCCTGAACCGTGTAACCTTGGCGCGAGTTTTGCGCCGCCAGAAGCCCCGACAACTGCTCTATTGAACCGCCTGAATTGGGGGTAGAGAGTAACACAACATCGCCAATCCCAATCTCGTAGGGGCGCGACGCCACCGCTGGAGGAGGCGTCAAAACCAACGCCGCTGGCTTGGCCTTGGGATCTGCGGTTATTTCAGGCAATGCGCCAGCGCCTCGCAGATTTGCGCCACTGCCTGCGGTCAACGAAAAGACCGCTGGAAGCGTCTTGGGCGTATAAGGAGAGCTGTTCGCTTGAACGACAGTTTCAGCGTTCAGCTTCACGACACGCACATTGGTGCCATCATCAACACCGGGAATCACCGAAGACGAGCGATAGATCGCGCTGCATCCCACTGTGGCCGTCAGCGCGGCTAGCATAATTAGGTGTCTAATCGTTCTCATCCCCCGATAAGCTCGTGTAGTTTAGTTTTGAACCCGCGTCGATATATACCCTACAATTGGACCGATCCACTGGCGTGATTGCAAGATACGCCGCTGCGATGGATCAACCCAATAGAGATTTACGAACTCTTGGTCCAAGCTGTTGCAACTTTCCGTGACAAACCGCGTTTGAGCTGTTTTTTCGCCTATCACAAGCGGCACTTGATCACTCACATCTATCTGGCAGCGATAGGTGCGTGTGACGGCTTTGTCGTTTCCATTTAGATAGGTGTGGAAGCGATCAGAATGTCCTGATTTGAGGTTCAGGATATGATAAAGCGGCTGGGACAGCTCTGCGGCAAGCAGACCCTCGCCAATCCCTCTAGTTCCATGGATCAGACCCTTTTGCAGGATCAGTTGCACCTCATCGCTGCTAAGCCAATAGTCAAAGTCGCCTCTTTGATGCTCCAAAAGAATGGCACCGCTTTGCTTGCTGCGCACATAGGCAACCTCAAGCTGAGGCGCACCAGTTTGCACCAGAAAATTGAACCGCGCTGTAAACTCTTGTGGCGCAAACCGAGAAATCGCCTGCTGAAACTGCGTGTCTTCGCGCCCCTCAGAGCTACAGGCCGTCAAAAAGGCGAGGCCGAGCAATGTCAAAATCTTGCGCATCATCGGTAGAACCGTCCCCAACCATCGCTGAGCTTCTTCGAGCGATAATCGCGCACTTGCCCATACAAACGATTGTTCACGTTTAGCCGTGCACCGCCATCGCGCAGAACAGGTTGAATAACCTGCGTCCCTTGATTGCGCGAGGGTTTACCTGTCAGCCAAGAAATTGGCACAGAGATACGGATTCCCTTGTCAAAAGAGCCCTCGCCAAAGCTGCTGAAGGGCACATCCGTCAGCGTCGCATAAGCGCCCACTTTAAAGCCATTGTTGAACTCGCGATCAACCGAAAGCGTGGCTCCGTAGTCCCCCGCCAAATAGCGCCCCACATCAAGCTGCGTGGTAAAGCCATTGCCAAGATCATAATAGGCAGAGGCGTGACCCGTCAGGACCTCATAGCTTTGAAGCCCGAAAAGGCGGTCAAAATTTCGTTGCTTGACGTAGTTCAACTCGACACCAAGCGCCAAACGACTGTCTGTCGGGAACCAGAGCACCTCGCCAGAGACGCCTGCGTACATGTCCTCAAGATATCCCACAGTCGTGCGCCCAAAGAGGTTTTTGCCGGGGCGGAACATGTATTCGGCGGTTAACTCGTTGATCTCTAGTTCTGATTGCTGCGCATAAAGCACTGAATCCGAGCGAACACGCTGGATGACCGAATTAGAGGTGCGCGTTGCATCGGCGATGGTGCCAACAAATGGATAGCGCGCAACGCCGGAAATCGTCAGACCCGGCAGCGGACGATAGGCCGCGCTAAGCTCTGCGCCCAACTCGTAGCGGATCGGCCTGTCAGGATCAAAGAAAGAGAAGGCGGTGTAGGGACCAAGCCCAAAGCTAAACGTCGGGAAGGCACTTTCAATCTCGCCCGCGCGGCTTGTTTTATGAGCGTCTTCGATTTGCGCGCGCGATAGGGACTTCCATGAGCCATCAAAGTCTTCGGCAAGGCTTTCAACATCGCTGCGGTTCAGCCTTACCGTGCTGATCGGCATGCCGTTGGTTTGTAGCGTAACCGCAAAACGCGTGATGCTTGCGGGCAGCACAGCCGCCATGACCCGAGCGGCGCGCCCGACGGCTTGCGCCTCTATGTTCCAGCGCTTGTTGTGAATGCGAATGGTGGCCTGAGATCCATTTGTGGTGAAACCCTGCAGCTCGATCCCTTCATCTGCGATTAACCGTTTTAGCGCCTCGCGCGCTTCTTTGCGCACATCGGGCTGGGCCAGATCGCGCACAGACAGCAAAGCTTGAGCGCTAGAGCGTATCGCCAGCGGCGCTTTGTCGAGCCCACCGGGGACGGGGCGTTTTCGTGGATCAAGCTGAAAACTGTACTGGACCCCGATTTCGCGCCCACCGGTCACAAAGGCGCGCAGATTAGAGCCGCTTGGATAGCTATAGTTCAACCCGACATTGAAGGGTGTTTTGATATCAATAACGCCGCGCTGCACCTGAAGATCATAAGCGTCGGACGAATACTCCAGTTGAAAGCTCAGCCGTTTGCTTGCTTGATACTCGACCCCCGCGAACAGCGCCGCACGGCCACGAAACCACGCGCCAAAGTCGGGCCGCCCCGCAAAGACATGCCCCCCTAACGTATCAGAGGGGCGCACATCAAAGCTTGAGCTGAGGGAACTTAGCGGATTTGCAAAGGATCCGGTCTGCGCCAATCGTCCCCAGCCAATGCCGCCGCTCACTTTAAAACGATTGCCAAGCGACTTGGTCGCCACGACATATTCGCTCGCGGCAATGCCAGTTCCGCCAAAATCGCGTAAACCAATGGCGATTGCAGGGCGCGCTGCTGTCTCTGTCAAAAGCTGGTATTGAAGATCAAAACTACGGTCATAAAGATTGCCAGCAGGCAACGAAAAGTCGTTTAGGACACTGTAGCGAAATGTGCCAGTAAGCCGTGGAAAGATTTGAAACGTCAGTGCGTTGCGCGAGATTTTGGCGTATTTGTTGATCGTAAAGGCAAGCTGCCCATCTGGCAGCGCTTCTGCGGTTGGCATATCAACAAGACCGGGCGTTCCGTTCGTCGATAGCGTTTGTGAAAATGCCATGCTAGCATTTGCGCAAACACCGACCACGGCGATCAGTATTGATGTCCTGAACGTCATTCACGCCTCTGATTTTTGGCCTGTTATTGTTCTACTTATAAGCGAGCGAGACCGCACGAATGGATACCAAAATCACCAATAGATTGCCGCCGCAGTGGGGCGCGCTTGCAACACAATGCAGGGCAAGGCGCAGGTTATGATCGGCAAAATGCTTGCACGGCTCTCTGGGCGGGGCAACCGTCAGGGCGATCTTGACCCAGAAATGCCCTTTGTCGCGATTGGCGATATTCACGGGCGTTTGGATTTGCTCAAGGTTTTCCTAGACCGCACGCCCACCGAGCAGATTGTGCTGGTGGGGGATTATGTGGATCGCGGGGACGATAGTGCGGGTGTCTTGCGTCTGCTTAGCGCGCGCGAAGATCTTATTTGCCTAAGCGGCAACCACGAAGAGTTGATGCTGAATTTCATCAAATCACCAGAGCGTCATGGCGCGCGCTGGCTGCGCTATGGCGGGCTTCAAACGCTTGCCAGTTACGGCGTGTCGGGCATGACGGAAACCAGCGCGAACGATGCGATGGTCAAGGCGCGCGATCAACTCCTTGATGCGATGGGCCCCGAAACGCTCGCCTGGCTCAAATCCCGCCCGACGTCTTGGCAAAGCGGCAATATCGCAGTTGTTCATGCGGGCGCTGATCCAAACGTGCCGATCTATGATCAAAGCGTTAAGACCCTGCATTGGGGGCATGGCGATTTCCTGAAGAAACGCCGCCGCGATGGCGTTTGGGTGATCCATGGGCACACGATTGTCGATGCACCTCAGAACACCAAAGGCCGGATCGCGATTGACACAGGTGCCTATGCGACAGGGCGATTGTCAGCGGTGCATATTGATCAAACAGGGGCCAGATTTGAAACTGTGACGCTTAACGCGTGATAAGCCCGCGATAGGCATCGCGCCAAAGCGCTGCTGCCTTGGCAAGCACAGGATCGCGCTGGATCAAGCGGTGCATCATCGCAGGTTGCCATGGTTTGGCAGCACCATTGAAATGCAGCACTTTTGCCCCCTCCAAAGCGATACCCGTTCGCGCGTGGATCTCTTTGTGGTGCAACAGCACGTAGTTATACTCAGCGCCCAAAATATGTTGCTGACCATCGAAGACTGCATTCAGCACCAGCTGATCCGTATGCCCCGTGACGTTGTCGTGCCATGCGTCCGGATCAACCCTATCGATAAGCGCTGCAACGTTTTCAGCCGTGCAAATGCTTTTGTCCATCAGCATGAAACCAGCGTTGAACGCGCGGCGCAAACCAATGTTGTTCGGATCACTTTGCATTTCCACAAAGCTTTGCGGATGGCGCGCGTTGCCGCGATAGTAAGATCCATCACCCGTGCACATAAGTGCATGTGGCTGATCAAACAACGTCTCTATTGAAGCTTGAAACAGCAGATCACTATCGCAAAACAGCACGCGGTCATATGCGCTTAGGGCAATCGCCTCGAGCGAGAGAAACTGCGCCTTTTGTGCGCGAAAGCTGGGAACTGCCTGCACAAGCCGGTCAATATTATCGCGCAGCGCGGGACTTGGGCGGATGAAAGTGACCTGCGCGAAATCAGCGCGAAGCTGAGACATGTCGCGCTCTGTCAGATCCTCGTGAATAATCACAAAATCCCCATCAAACCAAGCGTTGTGCTGCTGGAACGAATGCAACATAACCCGTGTTCCAAGCAAAAAATCTGCGCTGGAGACCGTCGCAAGCGCAAGGGTGCCGCGGCTCATGAAATGGCCTGCGCGATGCGCTCTGCGAGTGCTTGGATCTCGAAGGTTTCCGTAGGCCGGGTGACCTCGCTCATAATATTTTGCCGCACAAGCGCAGAGACGGCGTGGAAATGCACCGCCTCTAAACCATGGCCTTTGTAGTAGTTCTTACGAAACGTGAATTGTGTCAGGCGGCTGAACTGATCTGCGCTGCTTGGCGCGTGCAATGCTATCTCGGCGTGATCTTGCGGGTTGAGCAAAAAGATGTGACGTAGCGGTCTTGGCTGCTGGCAAAACGTCTCTGCCGGCATAAGAAACTTGGCCTTATCTGCGCGCATCGATGCAAGGTTTGCACTGCTGTGACCCAAAATTGTCATCGCGCTTTGCGACAGTCTCAGCGCTGGAAAGGCAGGGTGCACCATCGGCGCGCTGGCGTTTTCAAACTCTATCGCGCTGATGTCATCCGAGATCATCGCGAAACCACGCGCACGCATCGCCGCAAGCAGCGTCGATTTACCTGCGCCCGAGGGTCCAAGGAACAAGACCGCGCCGCTTGACGTCTCGATCGCGCTGGCATGAAGCGTGAGCAATCTACGCTGCTGCAAAAGCGCGGCAAAGGCGGAGCCGAGCAAATAGGCTTCTATGTCCTTTTCATCTGCGCCGCGCGCTGGATCGATCAGAATGTCACGCCCCTGCGTCACGCGAAACCGCGCGAGATCTGGGATATCAAGCAAAAACCGATCTTCATTCGCTTGCCAATTTCGTCTCAGCCGCCCACCGCCATCAGGTTCAAGACGTTCCTCGATTGGGCCAAGGGAAATGCGCACATCGGGGGGGGCTTGCGGCGCGTCTTGCAGCGAGTAAATCGGTTGATCCGACGCAATATTCAAAGAGAACGCGCGGTAGTGATATGGCTTGCTCATCTTGCGATGATCACAGGGTCAAAGCCGATCATTGCGCGCCGTCATAGTGTTCGAAGATCAGGTGAATACGGTCTTCGCTGCCCTTATTCTCAACCCCATGAGGCGCGATGTTGTTGACCTCATAGGCGCGGCCAACCTCTAGATGGCGCGTTTGATCGCCGATGTAGAACAGCGCATCTGGGTTGCTTTGCAAAGCGACGTGCACTTTATGCGTCACAAGGTTTGAGCCAGCCCCATCGATATGGCGATCAATCACCGAACCCGCAGAAAGACGCGCCAACATGATCTTGGAATATGCGCAGGAGGTATGGCCGTAATGCGCCGTGATACCGTCCAAAAGCGGTAGCAACATTTGCTGCCACACCATCCAGATCGGCGTGGAATAATGCGCGCGCGGATCTTGGTTAGAAGGGGTAAACCTAAAAATAATATGCCGTGTGTGATGGAAAACTTCGAACTTGTTTTCCTTGGCATTGTCCTCTTGGTTCCAAACCGCTTCGGAGAGCCGCGCGACTTGCGTTTGAAGCGCGGCGATATCCACGGCGCCAAGATCAAGAAACGTTTTGGGCTTTTCGACTTTCGCAAGCGGGGCAGAGGTCAAAGGATGTGTCATAAGCTATACATTCAAAATTCCCGCTCTGATTACAAGAGCGGCCATAGGTTCTCAAGTGTGCGCAAATTATTGCGCGGCGCGCGTGACGGTGACTTCGCCGCTGGCAAGATTTTCGGGCAGGATACGCGTCGTTTCCCCATCGCGCCAGACGACTTCGATCACATCAACCGAGCGCGCATCCCCTAGGCCAAAATGCGCCGCGATTGGATCAAAAGACATAAAGCCGCCACTGGCATTTACCGCGCGCATTTGGCACTTGCCAGCGCTGGCACTGACATGCGTGGTGCCATCGGTGCAGATCGTTACACGCGCACCAACGCCCATGCTATTGCCAATCTCATCGCGCAAATGCACCCACAAGGCAGAGCCGCTTGGACGATCATTGCGGTGCACAATGGCCGCCAGCCCATCAGGGGGCCGGATCACATCCACATCGCCGTCGCGATCAAAATCAACAGAGACGAAACTGAACGAGGGAGCTAAATCAAAAAAGCCGAAGTCTTCGGTCTTATCGACAAACTGACCTGCTTCGTTCTTGTAGAATTTATTGGTCGTCGAGCGACTTGGCGCAAGCCAGATACCCGTCATCACCAACAAGTCCTGCCAGCCATCTTGATCAAGATCTATAAAGCGACTGTTCCATGTCCACCCCGGGAAGTTCACCTGCTGCGCGGCGGCTTGGTCTTTGAAGGGTGCGCCTTGCTCACCTGTCATCAGAACATTGCCCGATTGCAGCGCGGGAATGAACAGCGCCTCGCGCTCTTCTTTATTAAGAATGCTTTGCGTCGTCATTTTGAACGTCTCGCAAAAATTCCGGGTAAAGGGCCATCGCTCTAGAGCGGCATGGCAGGCCGCGCGCGCATCCTCGCCGCTTAGGGTGTTATCAACCAAGCTTTGCTTTTTAAGAGACCGCAGCACCTGCGCAACCCCGCAAACGGTTCTGTCTCTTTCCGACATGGCCTGCGAAGTGCAACGCGTAGATTTATGCCCCGATGACATGCCGCGAATACTGTCTGTCGAAAGCGTATCAGCGGCGCAGGCGCGGGTTCTTTCATCGCTCCAGCCTAGATCTTGCGCAAATTGCTGACAGATCCGCAAAATGCGTCCATCGCCGCGCATGGCTTCGCGCTCGGCGCTGCCACCGCGCTCTGATATTTGCCCGCCATAGTAATCGGGGATCAGGTCATTGTTCCAATCGCCCTCGTCAAAGCTCATGGTGGTGTTCATCAAATAGGGGAAAGGTTGCAGATCGCGATCCGCGCGCGTGCTGCCGTCTTGACTAAAGAAAACAACTTGATCCGTGCCAGCAACATCATCGCCCTTTAACAGATCCGGCTGCCCGTCTCGGTCGATATCTGTAATCAACGTTGTGAGGGTTTGCCCCGCAGCACCTGCGATTTCTTGCGCATCAAACCCACCAGTTCCGTCGTTCCAGAGGATTTGGTTTGTTGTGGCTTTGGGACGTCTACGCAGCCAAGACACAGTGCCCTGCGCAGAGGCATAGTTCCCAAGCAAGATATCAAGGTGGCCATCGCCATTCATGTCGCCAAAGGCCATAGCGTGAGCCGTCGTCAGCTCTCTGTTCTCGATATGGCGCATCGATTGCGCCGAGAACTGACCCTCTTGATTGTAAAGAATATACAGCCCGTCCCAATAGGTCGTGACCACAAGGTCAAGCCAACCATCGTTATCAAGATCAGCGAAGGCTGTGCTTGAGACTTCCAGCTCAGCCAATGCCCCGAGATCAATGTGTTGGCGCTTAAACGTGCCGCCAATATTGGCATAAAGCGACAACCCGCGTGCGCCAGTAGGTCGGCGCAGCGCAATATCCGGCCAGCCATCATTATGCACATCCCCCGCAGCAATGCCGCCGAGCGACATGCCAAGCGCAAACTCATGAATGGGAGTGTTGATCCCCACATCCTCAAAGCCCAACTCAGCGCCGGGGATGCGCGTGAAAACAGATCCAGCCGCATCGTTAACTTGGATCTTGTCTGGCATTGGCAAACGCGTAAACCCGATGCGTGCATCGTTTTCGCTGGTGATGCTGGCGGCGATGTTTTGCGGCGTAAGCGTTTGCGCTGTTATTTGCGATTGCAGCTCGGCAAGGCTCGCCCCAAGGGGCAGCGGATCAATGCGCGGCAAATCAAATCCGGGGCGACCCTCTAGAAACCCATCCATGCGCTCAACGTAGTAGTTTTGCTCGAAATCGCCGGTCTTTTTGGCGATAACACCGCCAAGAACGGCTAGGAAAAGGATCGCAACCCAGACCACCAAAGCCGCGCGCGGCGAGACTGCGCGCCAGAGGATGAAAAAGGCGTAAATACTATAGCTGCCAAGCCCGATGATGATCACGGTCGCGTATTGAGAGGTAATGCCAAGGCCCAGCAAAACGATCGTCAACACCACATCAAAAGCAATGGGCGCTGGGACAAAACTGGCGACAATCGCCAGGGCCAGCATGCTCGCCAAGATCGGCAATGCACCTGCGCGCGGCAGCGCCTCGAACAAAGTCGCGCTGTCAAACCCCATAGCAACAATTGCGCCAAGCATCGCGGCGAGAAACATCATTGGCACCGTGATCACACCAATAAAGAACAGATTGCGCGCATAGGTGCGCATGAACCACCCAAGTGCCAAAGCGAGGTTGCGCGGCGGCACATCCACATCTGTTGGAGCAAGCGATCTGGCGAACCAAGCGCTTAGCCCGCGCGCCTCTGTCGCTTTGGCCATTGCGGCAAAGCCCGTCTTGGTCGCTTCGGTTTCTTTGATCAGCACGAACTTGCACAGCAAGGGTACAACAATCAGCACCATGAACAGAGCCAAGCCCAATTTCGTCGCCGCAATATGCAGCGGCAGCAGTGAAAAACTCATCGTGATGACGATGAAATTCAGCGTTGGCGAGGAGATCAGGGCTGACAGCGTCGTTTCCAAACGCATCCGCCCCATGTGCAGCCCAAACGCTATGGGCGCGGCGCAGTTCACACACACCCCCAAAGGCGCGCCAATCGCCGTGCCAAGCGCAGCATTTGCGAAACTGCCCTCAAAAGAGCGCTTCCTGATCAAAGACAACAGTGTGACAACCGCCGCGCCAAAGAGCACACCAAAGGTCATGCCTTTTATGTTGGTGTAGACCCAGTTCAGCGAATTGGCGATGAATTGCCACCACATCGGGCTGTCTGGAAAGATGTCGAAGAGGATATCAAATGCCAAGCCCGACAAGGGCGCATCGCCGCCCATCAAGGCTTTCTCGTTCAAAGCAGGATAGCGCGAGCCGAACCAGAATATCAGAGCAAGGCCGATCAAGGCTCCCAGCGAAATCCACAGCCGCGCATCATAGCCTTGGCGTGCAGCGCTTGGTGGATGTGGATCAACTGTTGGAAAAGACATTTGTAAACGAATGACCTTGAACGAATTGTAATATAATAGGGATGCGCGGCGCGCTGAAACGAAGGCTGGCACTCATACGACAAAGGCAAGCTAACGCTACCGCGACAAGGCGAGATTGCCAAGTCACATGGCCGCTCGATTTAGGCTATTATTTTGGCTTTTTGCTGCTCTTGCATCGCTGCATTGCGTCGCCTCCAAAACGGAGCATCGGGCCATCTGCGTTCTTGCGCATAAACTCGCTGGCGCGCTTGCAAATAGTCCTGCACCCCCTTGGCTGTTTGATCCGCGTAATCCTGCATTTTGGCTTTGTCTTGCTTAAGATACGCTTCGCTTGCTTGGATGGCAGACCAAAGCGCCGTGGTCATCCCGTGAGAGGACAGTGGGTCAAACGCTGCTGCTGCATCGCCGATGGCAGCATAGCCGGCGCCAATCACTGGTGCGATCCAGCTGGTGTTTGTTGTGATGCGTTTCACTGGCCCACAGGCGTCATAGCCGTAATCGTCTAGATATGCGGCGATAAAACGCGTCTTTCGCGCCTCTTGTGCAAGCTCGCTGTTCTCAAAGACAGGCATATCCGCATCAGAATAGAAATTCACCACAACCCGCTCATCGGCCAGCATAGATAAATACCACCAGCCCGATTTCGCCGCTTCAATCAATGTCACCGGGCGCGCGGATGCAGTGCCTTTCTTGGGAAACACCCCATATTGGCAATTGAGCTTATCCGCCTGAAATCGCGCTGAATATTGCGCGCCAACAATCGCTTTGCGCCCTGTCGCATCAAAGACAAACGCCGCCTTGAAGGCCGTTTCAGGCGTGTCGATGTGCCAGAGTCCTGGCGCAGCTTGAACCCGCAGGGCGCTTTGCTCAATTCTTTGCGCGCCTGCTGTCATAGCTTGAGCGCTCAGCGCCGTTTCAAAGGCTGTGCGATCCAAGACAGTCGATTGCCCGCCAAGCTCGGTTATGGCGTTGCGCTCGATGAGCACATCGCCGCCCCAAGCCGAATAGGTGCTATGGGCGTGGCGATGCACCTCTGCGCGCAAAAGCGCATCAGAGCCAAGCGTTCTGAGCAAAGGGTTTGCCGCCGCGCTCAGATGTTCACCGGGCTTTAAACCAGCATCACTTGCTGGCGCAATCCAAAGCGGGCGCAGACCTGCGCGCGCAAGGCGCAGCGCCGCAGCTGCGCCCGCGATTCCGCCACCGAGCACGGCAACCTCGTGCATCAATTTGGCAGCATCCCTTGACGGGGCGTCCAATCAAACCGCGTTTCCAAGTTATCCGCGTGCTGCACTTCGACAAACACATCGCCCTGCGGTGAGGGTTTACGCACCACGAAACCCATGCGCTCCCAAACTTGGATCATATTGGTGATGCCATCCCAATAACTGCCATTCGCGTGATAGCCGATACCTGCAACACCGCGCGACCAGCTCACACGATTTGCCAGAAACTTTTCGCGCTCTTGCTCGGGCAGGCTCTCGTCTAGCCCGGATTCATAATAGGCCTCTGGCAGGACATCGATTGGCAGTAGGGCAGGCCACCAAACCGCAATCGGATAGTTTTGCTGCATCAAAACTTGCTGGCAACTGAACGCATCACATTGCCAAGGCAGACCCATCCAGCGGGTCAAATCACCGGCCATTTGCGGGCCAATCGCAGGGGGGCTGCCCTTGAAACCGTTGAACGCCACATCAGGCGTCAACAACCGTCCAAGGTTCTGGTTCAAGCTTGGGCGATCCCCATGCGCGATGCGAAAGGGCTCTGCGCTTGGATCATCATTGCGCGCATACATTTCCTTGAGGCGGAGATAATATGTCAGCTCAACACCCGGATGGAACGCGCCGCCAGAGCAAGGCTCAAGCGCCGCTTGAGTCAAAGCCCCCGGTTGCAGCGAAAGCGGGATATCCTCAAAATTCGCATACTCCGCAGGCGCATCCGCGCTTGTTTGCCCCTCATAGTCATCAACGAAATCACCGCTCGCCCATGCTCTAAGATGCTCGTATTGCAGCTTTGGGAACTGGAACCATTGCAGTGGGCTGCCGTCATAATTCACCCCGTCCCCAAGCATATATGGGATCTTGAGCCGCTCTTCTTTGTAAGCTTCATCGCCGATCTTGTAGGGATCACGGAAGAGCGCGAAAATCTCTTGCCGCAGGGCTGCGTTTTCCTCTGTTGGACTTGCCAGCTGCGCCACATACTCAGGATCGTTCAGATCGCCAATCGCCATCCACCCCTGACGCAGATTTGCAGCCTGCGTCACCCACTCCATCAGCGCCACGCGGCGGAAGGTGGGGTAGATTTGTTTCATGAACGAGAGCGGACGCGCAGGCGGCGGTGTCCAGCCCTCGCGCACGTTCATATCCGCGACAACATCGTACATCGTTGTAATTGGTGGGATTTCAGGGGCAAAATTTGGCCCAACACAAGCCACCCACGAGGGTTCTGCGTCAAACGTCTCACCGTTTACCAGGACCTGCGCCGTCACAGGTCCATCGCACCAATCATCGTGCCACGCGTTATTGTCGGCAAAGCTGGTGATCGCCGCTTTGCTTGGTGAATTGGACACGCCATCCGGCGGCACGACCATCAAGCGACCTGCATCATCGGTGCGCAAATGACCGAGCCCAACTGCCGAAGCATCGCTTTGCCCGCCCCAGAATATCCCCTCGAACTTCAGCGCTGTATCTGTGCCATCTACATTGGTCTCGCGCCCTGAAATCTCGATAAGACCGCCATCAATGATCAGGTTTTCCTCGCGGTCCTGATCTGTCACGAAATACTGATTGCGCTTTTGCGAGGGCAGACCAGGCGCGAGATCACCGTTGTCGAGAGGATTGTTGAACCCGTACCAATTTGCCTTGGTATTGGCCAAATGCACGCCCCACGTGATGTCGTCACCTGTAACTTCGCCGATGATTTGATCTTCGCTGTCAAACGCGTAAACGCGAAAGCGCTGGACCTGTTTTTTGACCTTTTCAAGCCCGTCTTTGAATGCGCCATCCTCGGGCTTTGGCGGCAAGCCCGGAACCTCCGGTGCGTAGAACCATTTCGGCGAGCCCCCAACGCGGCAAATGCCAAGCGCTGGATAGATGCGAACCTTAGCCACCTGTGCGCCTGCGGGGGCCTCGGCATAGACGTTGCTGGTGTCGATATTCGCGCGCGCAGGCCAAGGCGCTCCGGCAATAAGGGCAGCGCTAGAAGCCATGCCAAGAAATTGACGGCGGGAGGGGGATGAGTGATCAGAAGACATAGATAATTTCTCAATTCATAAAATTATTGGGTTATGAGTGACGTGCCGGCAACATATGAGCACACGAAAACGGTCGGTAATTCCCAAAGCCTAGCAAAACATTCCAAACAATCAACCTGTGCTTGCATATTTTCGTTGACATGACGCGCGTCTGCGCAAACACTTAAGGCACGGCTGTGTGATTTTTTTCCCTCCCAATGTTCCCATTTTTAGCTCTGATTTGGCCGTAAATATTTATAAAATAAGGATATTTGTAGTGACCAAGCCGTCTCCAACCTTGGATTTCGATGAAAATTGGAAATACATCGAAGCGCATAAATCCCTTTTTGGTCTGTCTGATCCTGAATGCCTCATGGTTGCGGCGATTAATGCAGGCTACCTAAGCGAAGGGGCGACATTCGACGCCCGCAAGAGCGCTTTGCAAGAGCGCCTGGCGGCAGATCTTCAAGCGGCGATCGCGGTCGAATTGGCGACAATTCCGATCTATCTTTACACCTATTATTCGCTGAACCGCGCCAAAGTTACTGGCTCTGAACTCACTGCGCCGCAACAATTTGCCAATGAAGCAGGCGCCGTGATCATGTCCGTTGCGGTCGAAGAGATGCTGCACATGTCGCTGTCGAGCAATATCTATTTTGCATTGACCGGCACGCCGCCAAAACTCTACGAAAATGCCCCCGGCAGCTATCCGGCCAAGCTGCCAAATCACAGCCCAAGCGTGCCAGATGGCCCCGAAGAAGCGCTCTCGGATCTGATCCCTTTGCGCGGATTTTCCTTTGATCAGCTCTGGCGCTTTTTGCTGATCGAATATGCGCATCACCCGACAGATGGCGAAGTGAGCGATCTACATGCTGCGGTGAAAGCCGTCACAGCTGATCCTGACACTGCAATCGCGCCTTATCTGTCTGAAGCGGGTTGGCCCTCTGACAGCAATTGGCACTCGATTGGCCAGTTTTATTCTTTCATCCGATGCCTGATTGCGTCGCACTACTTTACTGACAATGATTTTTGTGCGTCGCCCGATCAGCAAATGCAAAGCTACAATTATTCGCCCAACAACATCGACACGATCTACCCCAAAGAAGCGTTCGATCAAACACTGCCCGCGCCGCGCGAAGCTGGCACTTGCCCTTCAAAGCCGTCTTTATCCGCTGCTGAGGTCGCTGTTTTCCCGAACTCTCCAGATAGCGCGACAAGTGACAAAAGCGGCAGTCTTGCGCCCGACACTGGGACACCGCAAGAAGAGCTGATCCCAATCAGGTCGCGCCTTGATGTCATGGCCGCGCTGGAAACAATTTGCGAGCAAGGCGAGGGCTATTCAGCCACAGCAGGCGGCAAAGAAGAGCTGTGGGATGATCCCAACAGCAAGCAAGAGCTCAGCCATTTCGACAAGTTCCTGATGTTGCAAAGCCAGTTGACCGAGTTTGCCTTTGGCAAAGAGACCCTGCCTGCATGGATGAAAGACGAAGTGAACAAGCAAGTGCTTGGCCAGATTGAGGATGGCACATATCAAAAATATGACGTCGCGGATCTGGCGGCTGGCGGCTTTATCTCTAACTATCCAGTGAACCCGACGCGCGCCGAGTATATGAGCGATCACGTAGCGACGGTTCTGAATGATTACTGCTCTGGTCTGTTTCAATACATGCTTCTGATGAGCGAAACCATCTATCTGATTCCGCCCGGTCACTTTGATCCCAAAACGCAAAAGGCCACGGACAACAAAGCCATCGACAACCAGAAATACTTTTTCAACGTGGCGCTGCACCGCTCGATGATTTGGGTGCTCGATAAGATCATCGGCTATATGAAACACTGTGAGGTCACGGTAGGCAGCTCCAAAACGCTGGTGCTTTCGCCGACGTTCGACAATGCAGGGTTTGGTCCGAATGGCACCGGTTTGGGCGCGCGCAAGGATGCCTTTCAAAACCTGTGCAAGCTTGGCGATGCTGTCTATGCGCTTTTGGACGACAAAGCGTTACCAACAGGGCTTGATAGCATTTTGAAACGTGCAACCCCCCCTGCTGGAAGCGTCAACCTCAGCAGCCAACTGCCTGATGTTTCAGCCTTCTGGGATGGATCAAACCCCACTGATTTAAGCTGCCTCTATGGAACCAAAAACGGAGCTGCGTCATGAGCGACACCGCAAATGCAAAACCCCCCTTCAATTACGCGGACACCGCCGCGGGCAAAGCCGGCATAGCGCATGTTCCGGCGACGGATTTGCACGCTTGCCTCGGTCTGAACAGCTGCAAAGGTCAGGACCGCTATGGCATGAGAGGCCCTGACGGCTCTAACCCGAACGCCTGCGCAGGGCAGGGCTATTGCTCGACAACGGCCAATCACTCGTGCCACACCAACAATGATTGCGCCAATCAGGGCGGTTGCGGTCTTTATGGCTGGGGACCCGAGCTTGCGGTTCCGGGTCAGAACGATTGCCAATCTATGGGATCTTGCGCCACACCCATCAATGCAGAGCGTTTTGTGACAGATGGCGCAAAGCGCGGGCTAAGCGTTTGGTCGCTTGCGCGCGCCGCCTTTGAAGAGGCCTATGAGAAAAAGCGCGTTGCCGCAGAGCGCGAGAAACTCACCAATCCCGAGACAAAGGTTCTACCGGCCCTTGGCCCTGCGCCAGAGCCGTTTCGCGAAACCGGTCCGACCTATGCTTGGGTGTCCAAAACAGGCTGCATGGCCGCCTGTGGCTCAAGCGGAATGTCTGGCGCCGGCAGCTGTTCATGACGCCTCAAAGCGATATCAAAGCCTTGCCCAAACTTGGGCTGGGCCTTGGCCTTCGCAGCACGCATTTTGGTCATATCGAAACCCATTGGCCAAAGGTCGATTGGTTCGAAGCAATCTCTGAGAATTTCATGGATTCCGAGGGGCGCCCCCGCGCCCTCATCCGCCAGATCGCAGAGCGCTATCCAGTTGTCTTGCACGGCGTTTCCATGTCGATTGGCAGCACCGATCCGCTTGATTTCAACTACTTGTCGCGTCTCAAAGCATTGGCCGCCGAGCTACAGCCTGCTTGGGTCAGCGATCATCTGTGCTGGACCGGCGTGATGGGTTTAAACTCGCATGATCTGCTGCCGCTGCCGCTGAACGAGGAAACCTTGGCGCATGTCGCGGCGCGCGTTCATAAAGTGCAGGACTACCTTGGTCGACCGCTTATCCTTGAAAACCCATCGAGCTATGTTGATTTCCGCAGCACAACCATGGACGAACCTGATTTTCTGCGCGCGCTTTCAGAGATGACAGGCTGTGGATTGCTGCTGGATGTGAACAATGTCTATGTGACCTGTTTCAACTCGGACACGGACCCCCATGCTTATCTAGAACGTTTCCCGATGGAGCGCGTTGTGCAAATGCATCTGGCCGGGCACAGCGATTGCGGCACGCATATCATCGACACCC
Organism: uncultured Planktotalea sp.; assembly: GCA_964421835.1. Lineage (GTDB taxonomy): Bacteria > Pseudomonadota > Alphaproteobacteria > Rhodobacterales > Rhodobacteraceae > Planktotalea. The sequence goes on along the minus strand of CAYQZI010000004.1, from coordinate 23,207 downwards.
ATGATCAACCTGTGCGCCCAGAAGTCTGGGAGCTTTATGCCACCGCCTATCAGCAAAGCGGCGGTGCGGCGACCTTGCTTGAGTGGGATGGAAATATCCCCTCTTTTGACGAATGCCTTGCCGAGCTGCACAAGTCCAAGACCTACATGAAGGGTCCATTTCAAACATTGCTAGAGCACGCAGCCGCTGAACCAGCGCCGCAGCAATCAAGCGGCAGCGTTATGTCGAACCCGATCAACTTTCTAACGCCTCCTGTAATGGCGCAAGCTGGCCTCGTGAAAGAAAGATGAGCCAAGATATCCAAACAAATGGCTTTGATCTGCGCACCCTTCAAACTTGGATGCAAGGCACTCTAACAGCGCCAAATGCGCAGGCGGCAGAGCACA
>CAYQZI010000004.1:20554-22721 GCA_964421835.1 uncultured Planktotalea sp. | reverse complement strand
CAAACTTGGATGCAAGGCACTCTAACAGCGCCAAATGCGCAGGCGGCAGAGCACATCGATGCTGTAATGCTTGGCAATGCGCGCATGTCTGCGCAGCAACGTTTGGGCATATATCAAAGCGGCTATTACCTGCGCATCACGGCCTGTATGCGCGATCAATTTCCGGCGCTGTGTTATGCTTTGGGCGAGCCTCTGTTCAATCAATTTGTCGCCGAATATATTCGATCATTCCCGCCAGAGAGCTATACTCTGTATGATCTTGGGCGACGTTTTGCAGGATTCTTGCAAGGCACGCGCCCTGACAAAAACGAAGAAACATCCGAGATCTGGATCGACTTTATGATCGATCTTGCCCGCTTTGAACGCGTGCTTTTCACAACATTTGACAGCGCCAGCGTTGAGTTAGATACGCTCGCCACGGATAGCACGCCCGACGCACAATTGACTCTGCAACCAAATCTGCAACTTCATAGCTTTGGCTTTGATGTGGCTGGATATTACCATGATGTGCGCGCAGATGCAGCGCCCATGGTGCCAGACCCAGCCCCGACGCATATCGCGATCCTGCGCCGCGCTGATATGACCAATACTCTGCCTTTGCGGCCCGAACATGCAGCATTGCTTGATGCCATGCACGGCGGCGGCGCGTTGATAGAGGCTTTACGCACAATTGCGCAGGCCACGAAACGCGAATTCCAAGATGTTTTACTTGCTTGGCAACAAGCCCCCCAGCTGCGCGCGGATTGGATCGCAGCAGGTGTTTTTACCGATAGTCAGAAAACCTAAACCCATTTTAAGCACCCCATTTTGCAAAAGGATTTAACGTTATGAAAGCCGAAGACATTGAAAGCATCGCCATTCACCCCGCCATCGGCGTCGCGCGCGTGGGCAATGCGCCTGATGACTATTTCCTAGCGCCAGAAGTGGTTGGCGAGACCCCAAAAGACAGCGACGGGTTTCGCGACGAAGAAGGGCGCATAAAGCGCCAAGTCGCGCGGTTTCGCATCTATGCGACGCTGAAATCCGGCGAAACGAAAGAAATCACCCTTGAAGAGGGCGAAATCAATTGGCGCGTTGAAGTCGCAAACCTGAAAGCAGGTTGGTACGACTTTCAGCACGCGATGGATCTGCCGCCCGATCAAGTGTTCTCGCCGCCCCAGCGCAATGCCAGCTATAAGGGCGCTGATCGCGAAATGCTTAGCATCCGCCCCAGCGCTCAGGCGATCTCTGGCATGAATGCCGCGCCTGTGAGTTTTGACGATGGTCTATTCTTTGGCAAACCGGTCTATCTTGGCGAGATCCGCACAGATGATGCGGGACGCTTGATGTTCTTTGGCGGTCACGGCAAATCAGAGCCGCTTGTGCCCGGCTCGGCCCCGACGACTTTCGCCAACAATGACGGTTGGCACGATGACACCTGCGATGGCCCCGTGCGCGCGACGGTCATGATTGATGGCCAGACATTCGAGGCAACCCCCGCCCATGTCGTTGTCGCGCCGCCAAACTTTGGCCCGGGCCTGTTTGGCGTTGTGACCATGGAAGATGTGGTAAACGATCTGCTGTATTACGAGCAAATCCTAGAGGCACCGCAGGGCACCAGTTTCACGCGTGACATCTGGCCGATCTTTGATCGCATGACAGCGCATCAATGGGTTTGCGAAGGGATTTTGCTGCTCGCAGGTCAAGGCACCTCTCTTGATGCCCACGATCCAGAGGTGATTGCCTTGCTCAATGACGAAACCCCAGAGGGCGAAACCTATCGTAAATCGGTGTTCGAGCTGTTCCGCAATAGTATGACTGAAGCGCAGGATCATGCGGCGTTGCCTCCTTTCTTTGGCGACACCTACGGAGATCGCTTTCCTGATGGGCCAAACAAAGGCGCGTTGGTCAATCCCGCCCGTGAAGACCTGTTTTTGACCAAGACCCAGTATCAGCACCTGCAAAACTGGGCGGATGGCAAATTTCTTGCCGATTGGGAGGGCATTCCAACGCTCCCAACTTTCCACGATATTCCCCTTTGCGATCAGCCGCGCGAGCTGGACCGCGCCGCGCTTCATGAATGCCTTGGCGGACCGTTCCACCCGGGCATCGAGCTGACATGGCCTATGCGCCTTGCCTCTATGTGGCGGCGCGATATGCCGTATCGTTTGCGCACCCTGCCAGAGGG
>CAYQZI010000004.1:4113-20454 GCA_964421835.1 uncultured Planktotalea sp. | reverse complement strand
CTGCTCGCGCAGAAAGTTGTCGCACTCAAGGTCGAAGAGGACGATCTAAGCGACAAGCTTGGCACCGCATCTCAGGAAGAAGAAGCAACAGAGATGACCTTCACCCGCCTTGGTCGCGGAGAGGTATAAATGTCGGGCGTTACGGTTGTTGGCGGCGGTCCTTCGGGACTGGCCGCTGCAATCGCGCTTGCCGAACGTGGCTTGCCCGTATGCGTCATTGACGCGCAAGGCGGCTGTGCGGGCGATAACGACAGGGCTGAATTGCTGCCCCAAGGCGCCGCCGACATCATGGTACGTCTTGGGCTTGGTGACTGCCTGCGCAGCGCTTTGAAAATTAGCGATATTCAAAGCACTTGGGGCACCGCGAAACTGCAAGCCCATGGGGCGAACCCTGATCTAGGCCTATATGGCTGGGGCATCGAACGCCGCGCGCTGGCGGCTGCAATGTCTACGCGCGCAAAAACGCTTGGCGTGGACATTCATAAAAGCCGCGTGACGCATAGTGAAAGGGCGGGCGAGGGGTGGCAACTTGCCCTCACATCTGAGCAGGGCACGCGCGCACAAACCGCACGCTACGTGATTGACGCAACCGGTCGGCGCGCAGCCATTGCGCGCGCGCATGGGGCCAAGCGCATGCACAACACCGACCTTGTTGGATTGATCTGGCATGTGCGCGGTGATGGCTCTGCGATTATGCATGCACAAGCCGCGAACGAAGGGTGGTGGTACAGTGTTCCAAGCGCGCATAGCACGACGATTGGCTTCATGACTTCTGCGCAAACCGCGAAGCAGCTTAAGAACGGTTTGGCCGCCGCGCGCGCAGTGCTTGACGCACGACCGGATTTCGCCAAGGCAATCGATCCGCACACAAAACCCTATGCTTTGGATGCGCGCAGCGCTGTTTTGACGACCTCCCACGGCACGCGCTGGCTCGCCGCCGGAGACGCGGCTGCAAGCTTTGACCCGATTGCCTCGCAAGGGCTTTTCAACGCGCTCTCTGGTGGATTTTTCGCAGGCAACGCCGCCGCGGATGCGTTGCAAGGGGAGGTAGATGCGCCGCTACTCTATGCAGCCCTCGCCGCGCGCACAGCCGAGCGCACCCACGCTAGTACACATCTGCAATACCGCGCATTGCCCTATGATACGCCCTTCTGGCGTTGTCGAAGTGGGCCGAAACACGCCGCATAAGACGCAAGATGCACCGCGCCGCGAACGACTTAGAATACCAAACCTTTTTAAAGACCTTTCTATCGCCTACACCAAATTAACATACTGATTATAAAAGATATTATTTATGACACCGCTCTTTCGAGTAATGCCTAAAAGTGAACTGCATGCAGGAAAACAATCCATGGGGGCAAAGAAATTGACCCGAATCTGCATGATTGCTAGCGTCAGTTGTGGGCGCACACGAATAAGCTGTGTCCAAAGTCTGTGGGGGACCTGAGTTTTGACAATCCAATTTTCCGAAGACTCGCTGAACACTTGGGTCGATCAAATCGCGCAACTGGTCAATCTTGTCACCACGCAAGGGGCGGATGAGGGCGATGTTGTTCTGCGCTCTGACTGGTTTCAAAACCCTTGGGGCACGGACGACAACCCCAATATCGCCTATGCGCCGCGCCGTCCGACGCAGCTGTTTACACTCATCGCGAGTTTTCTTGATCCTGCGGCGGATGATCCACTGGTGCCGCAACTCAGCAGCCCGATGGGCGATGCGCTGTCTTGGTATCCGATTGATCTGAAAGGCAGTCCAACCGGCGTTTATGCCGTACTCTCTGATCCAAGCGCGCCCTATGATGACACCCATCCTGCCTATGCAGGCGTTGGGGTTTGGAACAAATATGTCTTTTCTGGCAGCAACGATCCTGCGCCCACAGAGGAGGAAGACACAGGTCTGCAAAACGCCGTGTCCTTCGGAATTTACGCGCCGCTTTATGAATTACTCACCGACGCCGGCCCCGCCTTTTGCATGGGCAAGGCGGACACACCGATTAACATTCAGATCACCGCGACGACAGCGACGGGCTTTGCCACGCGCACAATAGACGGCGAGGATGTGCTGCTCGACACATGCGTGGTCTCGGTGAACTTGTTCGTTGATAGCGACACGGATTCCTCTGTCAGCGTGAGCTTCCTTAATAGCGAAACAGGGCAATCGATTGTCGCGAACACTTGGGCCGAGTTGATCGAGCAATCCTTTGCAGGTTTGATCAACGCAGTTCTGGCGATGGACAGCGTTGACACTTGGCTGCGCACGAATATTGGCTCATCGACCATCACGCCAGGCCAGATTTTGGTTGCGATTGATGTGCTCTCTGACACCGAGCCTTACACGCTGGCAAATATCCAAGCGAACTTTGGCGATCTGACGGCGCTACAAATTGCTGAAAACATGGTCTTTGGCGTCATTGATATGTTTGCCGATTTGGGCAAGCCGCTGATCCCGATAAAAACGGGCGGTATTTATGTCGTCTCGCAAGACGCAGACCCCGGCAAGACCTATGGCGCGCGTCTGCAATTGCCCGATATAGAGCTGGGCAAAGTCGCGCCGCCGCCTGATAGCGGGGGTACGCCTGCGCCGAGCGAGCCCTCAAGCGGCTCGAACCAGAACAAGCCGCAACTGACGCTCCAACTTGGCCAATGGCTCAAGGGCGAGGGCGACTATGACGCCTCTTGGCTGTCGCGCGCCACAACCACAGAGCCGCCAGTGACAGACCCCGGCGTGACGCTGCTGTTGATCACCAACGCGGCGACAAGCGGCGCGCCGGATGTGTCCTTTACGCCAAGCTTGCAATTCGTCTCTATCGGGTTCGATTTCGAGGGGGCGAACGGCAATCCCTTGGTCGATGTGCTTGGCTTTAGCCTTGGCGGGTTTGAAGCGCGCGCTTGGGCCTCGCTGAACCTGACCTCGCCACTGGATTTCCGCTGTGGCGGCGCGGTGCGCACCGATGATATCGGCATCGCCTTTGGAACGTCGTTCGACGCTCCTACGGGTGAGGGCGACAATGAAACTGCGTCTAATCTTGTCGCCTCTGGCGACGGAGAAGGGGGCAATGCCGCAACCGATCAGACCGATCCGGTCAATCCCCCATTCTCTATTTCAGGCGCTTATGCCGATCAGCTGAACGTTCAGCTTTATGATGAAAACGATGTGCCCACAGATGTGGTTTGGGTGACAATCCAGCAAAGCTATGGCCCGCTGACTTTGCAAAAGATTGGCGTGGGATGGGAGCAAACCGGCTATCTGCTCTCGTTCATCGTCGATGGCGGTGTGGCGGCAGGGGGCTTTAGCCTCGATCTGATCAACCTCTCGCTGAACATTGATGTGCAGCAATTGACGGATCTGAGTTCCTATTCGCTTGGGCTTGATGGCTTTGATGTTGGCTTTAAGGCTGGACCTGTTGATATCAACGCAGGGTTCCTGCACTCCACCACTGCGGGCGGCGAGAGCGAATATGACGGGCAGGGCCTTTTGCAGATGGGGCGCATCGGCATTTCCGTGATGGGCTCTTACGCGACGGTGGACGATTCACCCTCGCTGTTCCTGTTTGCGCTGCTCAACATGCCGCTTGGGGGGATCCCGGCGATCTTCGTAAACGGGCTGTCGGCTGGCTTTGGCTACAACCGCGATCTGACCTTGCCGCCCATTGATGGCGTTGGCAGCTATCCATTGGTTGCGGGCATTGATGATCCGACGCAGCTAGGCGGCGAGAACCCGACGCCGACAGAGGCGCTTGCCTCGCTCTCTGATTGGGTCACCCCCTCGCGCGGGGATTACTGGCTTGCAGGCGGAATCAAGTGGACGACTTATGACATCGTGAACACCAACGCGATGCTGAGCGTTGAGTTTGGCAATGACGTGGAGCTGGGAGTTTTGGGCCTCGCCAAAGTCTCACTGCCGCAAGGCACGGAAAAGAAGTTTGCCTATGCGGAGCTGGGCATCGAGCTGGTGCTCGATTTTGGCGCGGATGATCTGATCGTGTCCGCCGTTCTGTCCGATAATTCCTATCTGTTTGCGCCAAGTTTCAAGATCACAGGCGGCTTCGCGCTCTGTGCCTGGTGGGGCGATCAGGAGGCGGCGGGCGATTTTGTTGTCTCGCTCGGCGGTTATAACCCCGGCTACACACCGCCCGCTTACTACCCGTCGCTTTCGCGCCTTGGGTTCAGCTTTGCCTTTTCCGAGGCGCTGACGCTCAAGGGCGATGTCTACTTCGCACTCACCACATCCAACATCATGGCCGGCGGCGAATTCCAGTTCCAGTTCAAAGCTGGCCCTTATGCCATGTGGTTCACTGCCGATGCGGATCTGATCCTCTATTGGAACCCGTTCTATTTTGACGCGCATCTCGCGATTTCGGCGGGGGCGAGCTATAACATCACGCTCTTTGGCGCATCGACAACGATCCAGATCGAAGCCACAGGCACGCTTGATCTATGGTCGCCCGAGACGGGCGGTAAGATCGAGATTGATTTCTGGTTCATGAAACTGCCGATCAGCTTTGGCGCGGATCAGGACACCAGCGCTGCAACACCGATTGATTGGGCAGGCTTCGAAGATATGATCCCCGATGCGAGCGACGCCCCGGCACCTGCCGAGAAAGTCGCGCGTCCCAAGCCAAGCGCAAAGATGTCCGCTGTGGCAACCGAGGAAAGCGATCCGCCCGCAAAGGCAGTGTTGCAGATCAACGTCACCCTTGGCTTGCTCAGCACCCTACCAGCGTTGACTGAGGGCGGGCCATTGCAGTGGGTCATTCGCTCTTCTGCGTTTACCTTCTTTACCAAATCCTATTTCCCCTCGACTTCGCTTGAGTTCACAGATGGCGCGATTGGCACGACTGTCGAGATTGACAGCTCCAGCGCGGAGCTTGGCATCGCGCCTATGGCCTATGATGTTTCAGAGGCGGTGCAAACAATCACCATCGAAGGGCCGAACGACAGCACGCCAATGGCAGCTGCGGATTGGGTTGTGCTTGGCTCAAAGATGGGAATGCCAAAGGCGGTCTTTGGGCAAACCGATGGCTCAGCGCCAGTCGCAACGCCCGAATGCGTCGAGGATTGCATCACTGGCACCTCCGCCGTGCATCACGCGCGCCATGCGGCGCTCACTGGGACGGGGCCGTTTTCGCTGATTTCGGCGCTGGCCTATACGCCAGTGGGCAGCACCGCCGATGACTTGCCACTTGATGTGGCCATCGCCCCGAGCGAACCCGCGCCAGAGCCGGATCCGAACTCCATCAGCGACATAAGTGACATCACAGGCCTGCAAAACAGCCGCGATGCAATCCATGCGGCGCTGGCCGAGATGGGCGTCGATGCAGGGCAAAACGGCGCGCTGAGTGCGATGGCAACCAACCCCGGCGGGGTCTTTTCAGGCGCGCCCATGGCCGGCGCAGTGGCCAGCTGAAAACAGGATAAGGACATACCAATATGACAACCCCGACCCCTGTTTCAGACCTCGATATGGAGTTCTACGACAATTACACGCCGCTGCTTGAGCCGGGCGCGTACACCATCACCGCCACGCAAACTGTCAAAGCCACAGGCGATGGTGATCCTGTCGATGAAACCTACACGCAAGAGCAACCGTTCTATGTCTCTGCACCGCGTTTCTCGCTGAACCCCTCTGATATACACCGCCAGTTTCCGCCGCCAAACGCATCGGGGCGCTTTGAAACCGCGTTGCCGCAAATCGTGTTTACCGAGCGCGTGCTGCCATGGGAGCGCGGCATCTACAGTGATCCGACAATTCCTTGGATGGCGCTGATCAGCTTTCGCGATGGTGAAATCATCGCGCCAAGCACGGGCTCGAATGCAGGCAAAACGCCCAATCCGACGCAGTCGACAACTGTCAGCGTCAACGATCTGCTCAGCGCCCCCAGCGGCGTTCTGCCCCCCGATATCACCCTTGATGTGAACGAGGACGGCACAGAGGCGTGTCAGGTCATCGACATCACGCCCGCCACCTTTAGCGCGCTGATCCCGCCCAAGACGCAGCTGCCCTATCTTGGCTCTGTGCGGCGCGTCAGCCTTGCCGACAAGCCCGCAGGTCCGCTTGATGATCTGCCTGCTTCTGCCAAATCGCCAGATATTGAACCGGGCCAGCATTGGTTTTCTGTGCTCACCTCCAATCGCTTTCCCCCCGGCGATGCGCCTGCAATTGGACCGGGGTCCAGCAATATTGTGCATCTTGTCTCGCTCGAGGGGTTCACCGATTATCTTGATGATCCTGCGAATGCGAGCTTCCCAAGTGGCACGACGAAAATCCGCATGATCTCTCTTGCGTCTTGGACGTTCAATTCGCTGCATGCCTCGTCTGAGAGTTTCTCCGCACTGGCAGATGGTCTTGCGCCGAAATCGGGCGGGGCGAGCGAGCTGTTGCTGCGTATGCCCCAAGCGAATGAGCCAGCGCCCACGGGCGATGCGAATGCGAGCTATGCCTATAGTGCGATCAGCAGTGGTTATGTGCCGCGCACTTTCGCGACGCGCCAGGGCGAGAACACCTATTCATGGTATCGCGGCCCTTTCGTGCCTGCGCTTCCCGATGCGTTTGACCCGGCGAGCCTGCCGTTTCTCAACTCTGGCCAAGCCGCGATCTATGACAAAAGCACGGGACTTTTCGACATGTCCTACGCCGTTGCCTTTGAGACAGGGCGCCTTGTTGCGCTGCAATCACAAAGCTTTGGCACGCTGATGCGCCGTTGGCAAAACGATGCGCACCGCTTGGTCGATCGTTTGGTTGCGCGGGTGAAGTTCAGCAATCTCTCTGCCACGCTTGATAGCGACACGGGGCTGGATGAGCTGAATGCGCTGATCGAGGAAAACCTCGTGAGCGAGCAATTCGTCGCTGCTATGGCCGCTGGACTGTTGGCGCAAATGGAAAACACATTGCACGGCGGCAGCGCCTCTATGCCCGCCACCTCCAGCGCTGCGCCGTCGCCAGACTTTGAGGGCACCACGCCAACGAACACCTTTGACAGCCTCAGCGATGTGATGGCATTGCCCGGCATTCAAGCGCTGCTGAAGGATATGCAAACGCAGGAATTGGCGCAGATCGTGGATTGGCTGGCCAGGCTCGCGCTGCTGAATGGCGTGCCCTTTAACACTTTGGTCGCGGATCATTCGATGCTCCCGCGCGAGTCTATTCGCTTCTTCTATCTCGATCCCAATTGGATCACCGCTTTGCTCAATGGCGCGCTGTCGATTGGCATCCAATCGAGCCGCGATGGGACGTATCAAAAGCTGATGCAGGGCGTTATCGCCGATGCGGTGCAATCGGTTCTGCGCTCTGTGCGGCAGGCATTGTTGGGGCAGGTGCCGGACCCGAGCGCTGGTCCAGTTGGCACGATGGGCGGTATGCTGCTGCGCTCGCAGATGGTGTCGGGCTGGCCCTCGCTCGAAGTGCGCGGATATCAGGGGCAGGGCGACAAGCTCAGCCATAAACCGCTCGCGCTGCTGCGTCTGACACGTCTGTCGCCAACGGTGATGCTTGCGCTTTTTGACGGTGTACCGGATCGCGTGACACTGGCTGAGCCGCGAGAGGGCATTCATTTCGGGGTCGAGAGCGGCAACGCAGTGATGCTGCGCGCGCTGAGCGGCGATGACATTGGCACCGAGACAGGCGCGAGCGTGACAGCGCAAAAATCGAGCAACGGTATCCTTGATATTCCCGATCTGCTCACCCAGCTCGAAAGCGCGCTTTCGGTGAGCAGCCTAACGCCCGCGCAATTCGCCTTGGAAATCCTAAGCACACCCGAGCGCGTGGTGTTCGATGCAGCACCTTCGAGTGGGGGACAATGACATGAGTGCAACCCAAGACAACACGCTCCTTGTTCCCATGGGAATGAAGGCGCTGGTGATCACCTCGGATGCGGATGGCTCGCTCTGGGATCGTCAGCAAATGCAGTACAGCAACCTAAATCAGTTCCAAAGCCCTGTACCGCCGCTGTTTTCCGCAGGCGATAGCCCGGGCGAAGCAGGCGGCCCGCCTGAGGGCGTGACGCTATATTGGTCGCTGCCTGTTGGTTTGACGACAGTGCCGCACGCAAAGACCGACGTGCAGGGCAGCACCACCAGCGGATTGACGGGCACCGATGGCACGGCAGGGGCGAATACTGTCAACCTGCCACTGGCCCCCAATCGTTGGCTCATTGTGCGCATCGCGCAGCCTGAAAACACCACAGAAGCGCCGGATGTGGCGGCGTGGATGGTTGTGTCAGACCAGATCGACAATCGTCACGGCACGTCGAGCTTTGTCGATCCGTTCCACACGCCAAGCGGCTATGGCAACATGGTCAGCCCCACCAAAATTGGTGTGCAAATGGCGCTTGATGCTTGGAGCGCGCAGCAGGGCGAGGCGGGCGTGACACCTCCTGCCGCTGGGTTTCTGACGGCCGCAGGCCCCGGTGATGTGACCTTTGGCGCCTATAGTCCCGGCACAGGGAATGTCTTTTCCTTCACCGATGGTCTTTCTGGGTTGAGCACTGCCAATTTAAGCTATGCCGTCATTGGTTGGTATGCCAATGAAAACGATGATCCGATCAATCCCGCTGTCGCGTCCGGCACTCCTGCCAAGACGATCACATGGACCCCTGTGACAGATCCCGAGCTTGCCAGCAGTGTCGGCCTTGATGCAGCGGATAACGTGGTCATAGAGGACCGTTTGGGCTGGATGGTAGAGCTGGGCGATGCTGCAACGCCAACCTACAGCTGCCTGCACGCGATGATCCATTCTATCACATGGGATGCGAGCGCCTCTCAGGTGCCGCCCCCTGGATATGTCGAAACAGGCGATGTCCCGAGCAAGGTCAAAGTCGCCGTTGGCAACACTTCGGTTGATGCGCTTGCCGCGATTTCGCTTGAAGCAGCGGGTGATGCCAAAGAGGGGCGGCGCATCGCGCTGCTGCTGGAGGCGTTGCAATATGGCGCGCTACGCTACCTTGATGAACCGGGCGGTATTGAAGCGCTGCGCCACCGCATCAAACGCGGAGCTTATGGGGCCGAGTATGGCGGGCTGCGCTGGGAATTGGTCGCAGATCCTGCTGCGACACAGGGGACTGGTGGATTTTCGCTGACATCAGATCAAAAGACCTGGCTTGCAGGGATCAACCAACAACAAGCGGAATTTGATGCATCGCTCGAAATTCTCGGCTCTATGCAATGGCGGCTTTATGGCCTTTGGTGGGACACACAGACTGCTCCTTTTGCAAGCTCGCAAAATCATCAAAGCGAATTGAGTGCCGCGCAAGATTTGCTGCAAGACCCCGCGACGCTTAGCGATTACTCTGATCAAGTGAGCGCCCAAATTGCGCAGGTTCAATCGCTTGCCACCGGGCTCCCGCCCGTGCAAGACGGCGGCGAAGATGCGGCGCTGGCGCAGTACCTAGAGGACGCGCTTGGCACCACTGGCGCAGTGCTCCGCCCTGTGCTGGAGCCGCGCTATTGGAAACCTAGCGATCCGGTTTTGATGGTCGCTGGCGCTGGAAACTTGAAGCAAGTTCAGCCCCGCGTGATCCGGTGCCGCCTTGTGAGCCAAACAATCGACACGCTCAGCATCGCGGGCAGCACAGCTGTCACACTAAACGATCTTGCAGGCGTTTTGCCTAGTCTGCCAAGCGATGCGCTGTCCTACATTAGCCCCGCAAGCACAGCGCTGCTGAACGAGGATTTCCTTCTGAACCCCGATAACGCGGCCGCCATCGCAGGCGCTGTTTTAACAGACCCCAGCACGCAAACCATCAGCGCATTAGAGACGCAAATTTCCGAGTTTCAGGACATGCAGGTGCTGGCCCCTATGGCCTATGCGGCTGCGCCTTGGGTGCAACCTTGGGTGCCGCTCTATCTTGATTGGTCCGTGGCGTTTTACTACACCTATAAGACAGGTAAAACCGGCGGCTATTCACTTAACAACGCGGGTCAGTACGAGTTTGATCAGGCCGATTGGAGCTTTGATGGCGATGATTATGTCTGGCAACCAAACACCGTTCAAACCGATCAAAGCACGATCTATTCAGGCCGTACCTTTGTCACACCTCATGCCTCTCGCACTCTTGCTAGCCGACTTGAAACATACGCAAACCAACTCCCCGACGCTGGTCTTGATGGCGATCAAATCGATGCGCTTAAAGATTGGGAGGTCTTTTCACAAACGCTGGGTGGGCTGACGGATCTGTTCGCGATGCGCGATATGGGCACCAATGTGCCCCCCGACGACAGCATTGCAAGCCTGGTCAATCCGAATGCCAAGGGTGTGCCCTATCCGCAAGTTTATCCTGATGCGGACACAAGTTTTGGGCAAACCGGATATCCCTATTTCTTTCCTTTGCGCGGTGGATTTCTTGGCTTCAAAGGGCTGCGCCTGACCGATAGCTACGGACGTGTGCTTGATCTGAGCCATGCCAATGGCGGAACTGTCGGTGCGGATACGACGTTGCGGCCAATCACACCGCCGGAGCTGACGGCCAGCCAATACACACCGAGCAATTCAAATGTGCCAAGCGACAGTTTGGTCAATCTTGCGCCGCGACTGGTGCAACCAAGCCGCTTGGCGATGCGCTTTGTCTCTGGCACGGATGACGGGCAAGAGCTGGGCCTGTCCAGCGATGTAAACCCGATCTGTGGCTGGCTATTGCCCAATCACTTGGATCAATCGCTTTCAGTCTATGATGCAAGCGGCACGCTTTTGGGCGAACTGACCACCTTCCTTTACGCCGCGGACCAGCGCACGGTTGAATGGATGCCAGCGCCGGGCGGCAGCAGCTCGCCCGCTTCGACGGGAGGCACCCCTGCGATCGACAACGCCAATCTGAATGCCTTGGTCAACAGCGTAATGGGCCTGTCTGACAATGGCGCGGCGTTTCTGGCGCTGCTCCAAACCATCGATGAAACCAATTGGACAATCGATCCGCTAGGGGGACGCGATGATGGCGGCATGTCTGTGTTGATGGGCTATCCCATCGCAGTGACGCGCGCCAATCTCCAGCTGCAACTCAAAGGATTGCCCTACGCCAATCAAGCCTATGAGGCACTGCCGAATTCCACCGGCGATGCTTTGCAATTTGATCCCGGTGATCTTCTAGACCTCAGCTTTGATGTGCGCCTTGGCGCGGGTCTGCACAACGATGGTGTGCTGGGCTACTATGAGGGTAATGAATACAGCACCTTCAACGCGGTGCATCGCCCCAAGGATTGCGATACAGATTACATCGCGCAGATTGGTGGCACCAACTACATTTCGCTCTCGCCCGTGCCGAGCACATCAACCCCAAGTGCAGGCGCTGATTTCGACACCACTGGCTCTGAGTATATCACGATGCTGGTGGATCCGCGCGGCGCGATTCATGCAAGCACGGGTTTGTTGCCTGTGCGCAAGATCGAGCTGCCCTCGGATCTGGTGGATGACGCGCTTGCGCAGATGAGCATCACCTTTCAGACCGGTCCTGTGCTGGTGGATAGCCAAACCGTGGCGCTGCCAATGCCATCAGAGCAAAGCGGCGTGTGGAGCTGGGTGCAAGCCACGGGCACGGGTCCGGGCGATTGGCAAGAAGATGCGCTGGTGCGCGCCACAGATCGCGCAACGCTCTTTGGTCCATCGCCAATCCTGCGCGAAGGTTGGCTGAAATTCTCGCACCGCGATGGCTCGTCCTAAAGGCGCGCGCCGCCAACAACTTTGATCGGAGAGGAAGATGACAGCCCCTATTTTGACCTACGCGCTGACAAGCACGCCTAATCCCTTGGGCGTCAGTTCAACCAATGGGCAAATCACAATCACCGCCAGTAACAACGCAAGGGAGTTTGTCAATCTCTCCAAGATCGAGATTCAAATTCCCGGCCCCGGCAGCGCCTCTTATGATCTGACCGAGCAAACAGGCGGCTACACGATCACAATGCCGACGGGGTGGCGCGGCGATACAGGCAACAGCACATCCAACACGCTGATCTTTTACCCCGACAATGTGGCTGGCATTTTTCCCGTCACCACCGATGGGCTTGAGTTCGTGATTGGCGCGATCGAGGTCAATTCGGAACCTGGCAACCCAGATGTGACGATCAAGGAAACCAGCGTTTCACCGCTTGACGGATCAGGCGATCCGCCCGTTACAGGCACGACTACGCTACAATGCGTCAAGACCAATGTGAGCTTCGCGCTTGGCGATTTAATTGCCAATCCCGCTGTCGTGAACGCGGGCCAAGCCACATCGCTAGAGTGGCAAGCAACGGGCGCGGCGAGCTACACGCTGGAGCCTGCGGAGCTGCTCGACAATCCGCCCGACCCGCTGGCCCCGAACACGCCTATTGCAACCAAGGGGCTGACGCAAAACGTGGTCTTCACCGTTACTGCAAGCACCAGTGACACCGGCTCCTACCTTGCACAAAGTCAGGTTGCTGTGACCGCTGAGACCCCGACCGTGCTCAACAACACTGTGACCGCAAGCGCCAGTAGTGTGAACCCGGGCGAGTCTGTGACGCTCGCCTGGCAAACCGAAAACGCGGACAGTGTCATCGTTTATGCCTCAGGCATGCAAATTGCGGTGACCAATGATATCAACGCCACCGCCTTTGAAGTTTGGCCCAATTCCGCAACGACGGATTATACCATCATGGCCACTTTCGGCGATCAAAGGGTCTCTAACCCTGCGCAATCGATCGAATCCTTGCCGGCCACAGTCCGCTTGAATCCGCCGGTTATTTCGACATTCCAGTCCACCGTGACGCCTGTTTTTGCAGAAAGCACTGTCTTTCTGACGTGGGAGACGCAGAACGCGAATTATTGTGAACTGATTGATGAACATGGCACCATAACGGTCGTTCCCACCGCCTGCGACGCCTATGAGGTCGATGGCTATACGAGCCAGACTTTCACGCTAAAGGCGGTCTTTGTCCCTGTTGCACAGCAACCCAACCAAGCCGCCGCTGCACAAAAAAGTGGCGTGCTGGTGACCGAGCAAAGCTATACGCTGCCCTATGAACTGGCTGCGATCCAGGTGGTCGCAAAAACAGGGATCTCAGATGGCGACACGCCGAGTTTCACGTTCGAAACGCCAGTTGAATCCTACATTCTGTGTCTCACTGGCTTTAGCTATTCGTTCAGCGATGGCTCCGATCACAGTCTCAAGAAAATTTCCGGCGAAATAACCGCCACAGGCACCTCTGGTGACATCACATCGGTGCAAACCACTGCCGCGGTTATTTTCAAAGACAACAGCAGCCATTCGCAGTCTTCAAGCACGGTGATTGACGTGGTTGCCATCGGTCTGAACAAGGGCGGCACTGGGATTCAACTGAACTCCAATTCCAGCAGCGGCAACAAAGACGCGGTCACCGTCTGCGCGACGCAGGGTGTTGAGACGCCCTTGAACGCATTGACCTCCTTCGCGATCTCTCAATCGAGTGATGACAAAGTCAGCGGGCTGAATATGGACGCCGGCAAGTGTAGTGTAAGTGGAAGCAGCTACACGACTTCGGTCTACACCGCCGCTTATAGAAGCGGATCGATCGATGGAACCTACTCAGGCAGCGGCGAGATCGGATCCATCGCCAAGAAAAGCGGTCTCGACAACGGGCTTGCGATAAAAACGGTGAATTTTCACACCTCTAACGTCACCTTCGATTATCCAGTTCATGACGCTGTCGCAGTCATTCACCAGTTTTTCAACAAAACGAACTCGCACAATAACCACATCGAGAAACTATGGTCCGACACTGTCAACGCGACAGTGGACAACAGCAATTCCAAGCAGGTCAATCTTGATTGGAGCAGCGACAGCGCCGGTTGGAAAGACAACCACACGACGTGGTCGGGCGGCACGGTTCTCTACGTCATCGCGCGCTATGCTTTGCCCGGCTCATCTTAAGCACGCCTGAGCTAACAAAAGGACACCTCTCGCATGTCTGAGCCGCTTCTAAGCTATGCGCTTGTCACCTCTCCGCAGCCCTTGGTTGCTGGCGAAAGCGGCGAGATTTCTATCATCGCCAGTAATAATATCGGCGACTTTGTGCGCATTGGGCAAATCTCGGTCACGCTTCCGGGCCCGGGCGACGCGGCTGAGGATCTGTCAAACCAGTCCGGCAGCTTTTCGACATCCGTTCCCGCAGGCTGGCTTGATGCGACGGATCAAACCCATCCCTATACGATAATTTTCAAACCGGACACAGCGACGAACACAGTGCGCGTTGGGATCGATGGTCTGGAGTTTCAGATCGAAGGTATCGACGTGAACGCGCAGCCGGGCATTGTTAATCTGACGATCTCCGAAACGCACTACGAGGGTGACAACAGCAAAGCGCCGCAGATAGGCACCACCGTGCTGTCTTGCACAAAGGCGGATGCTGAATTTTCTCTTGGCCCGCTGGTGGCAAATCCGCCCACTCTTGAGACGGGCGAGAGCACCGTTCTGGAGTGGAGCGCAACTGGCGCGGCATCCTACACGCTAGAGCCCGCCGCTCTGATCTCCGTGCCAGAGGGTGGCCTTGCACCCGGCGTTCCTGTGAACAGCGCGCCGCTTTCCAGCAATACCGTGTTCACCTTAACCGCCACCTCCAGCACCTCTGGCTCTTATCTGGACGCGCGGCAGGCATATGTCTCTGTCGCTCTGCCCGAGGTGACACGTTTTGCAGCCTCTGCCACCTCTGTCGCGCCGGGGCATTCCATCACTCTTTCGTGGAGCACGCAGAACGCTACCAGCGTTGTGCTCTATGCAAATAGCGTCGCCATCGCACAGACCGATCAAGTCAATTGCGATGCCTTTCCGGTGACCCCCGAGGGCAGTACGCAATACGAAATTATCGCCGTTTTTGGCGCTGTGGACAGCCCAAACGTTATTCGCTCTAGCGCCAGTCTGCCCGTCGCGGTGACGATCAAACCACCGCAAATTATCAACTTCGCTCCTACCCAAGATGTGCTTTACGCGGACACACCTGCGAAACTCGCGTGGCGCACCGCCTATGCCGATGTGGTCCTGCTCGAGGATCAAAACGGCACGCTGAGCCACGTGCCCCTCAGCGCAAGCGCCTATGAGGTCGATGGCCATCAAAGTCAGACCTGGAAGCTGCATGCTTTTTGGCTTGGCGCTATGCCTGATAGCCTCTCTGCAAATGACGCGTTTGCCTTGGCAAAAGCGCGCGGCATCGGCGGCAGCTCACACACAACCACGCTGAACTATGTGCCCTCGCCCTTGCTTTTCGCGGTGCAAAATGGGTTGAAGGACGGCGATACGGCAACGCTCGACTTTCTTGAACCTGTCGATGAATACATCGTCGGCGTTGCAGGGTTCGAATTCAAATTCAACAGTGGCGATGCGCAGCAGTTCCAATCGCTCTATGGCGGTGCCAGCATCACCGACTATCCCGCGACGGATGGGACATCGCTGGGCATTACCGCGTCTTTGCAAATCAACAACCACTCGAACAAAGTGATTGATAGCGATTGTGTGCTTGATGTGATCGGGGTCGCACGGCGCAAAAACGACACCGCTGCATCACTCAATACAAGTTTCGATGGCCCAAACCAGACGATCGCTATGCTCGATTACGGTGTCGATACGCCGCTTTTGGGGCTGTCGTATTTTCAGATTGTCAACGATCACTCGCATAGGATCAGCGGCATTGATCTTGATGCAGGCACGGTCACAGGCTCGCCTCCCGTGTGGACACTCAGCACGCTTCAATCGAACGTTTACGATGATGGCAATGTGGATGATCGCTACTCCGATTTTCCAACAAGCTGCGCGGCAATATCAACGCCGACATGGCAGCCCTGCGGCTTTGAGGTGCAGATCAAGGACTGGGGCGCGGCCTTTGCGACGTTCAATTATCCCGTACAGGATGCGGCAATTATCATTCAGCGCTTCACCAATTTGACCGATGGGAGCAATCACAACGTCGGGCGCATTTGGTCCAACACCGTCACAGGCACAGTCGATCCAAGCAATGCGCAGCAGCTTAATCTCGATTGGGGCGACGGTGCCTCGGGGATGCAAAGCGCGGGCTTTGACAATTATTCTGCATCGCCTTGGTACGGGAACACCAAAATCCTGATCATCGCACGCTACGCTGTTCCGGGCAGCTCTTAACCCTTTTTCACTCACAGATTGGATCACAGATTATGACGACGCCTCAATTGACCTACGCGCTTTCTTCAAATCCACAGCCCTTGGTTGCGAATGCGAATGGTGAAATCTCGATTCTTGTGAGCAATAATATTGGGCAGTTTGTGATGATAGGCGAGATCCAGATCGCCATTCCCGGCCCCGGCGGCGCTGCTCAGGACCTGTCAAATCAGACAGGTGCGTTTTCAACCTCGGTCCCGAGTGGCTGGAGCAACACGACCAATCCGAACGAGCC
>CAYQZI010000004.1:0-4013 GCA_964421835.1 uncultured Planktotalea sp. | reverse complement strand
CTGTCAACCTATCTTGGACAACCACCAATGCGACAAGCGTCGCGATCTTCGCCAATGGTGAAGCCATTGCGCAAACCGAGCAAGTCAATTGCGATGCCTATCCCGTCATCCCGATAGACGCGACCACACAATACACAATCGTTGCCGCCTTTGGGCCAGAGGACAGCCCGGCACCCGTGCGCTCGCCTGTGTCTGAACCTGTCATTGTCACCTTTGATCCCCCCGCCATCCCAACCTTCGCTGCCACCGAAACAGAGCTTTACGCAGACACGCCAGCTGTCCTGACGTGGAGCACGCAATATGCAGATCTGGTGATGCTTGAGGATCAGAACGGCAATTTCCAACATGTGAGCTTACAATCTGATAGCGATGACAACTTTGTGGTCGATGGCTACGTCAGCCAAACTTGGACACTGCATGCGTTTTGGATTGGTATTGATGACGTAAGCGCGATGTCTGCAATGAGCCTGCAAGAAGCAACAGCCGCCGCTGTTTCTGTTGCCCGCAAATCGCTCGACCTAAAATACGTGCCTTGCCCTTTGATGTTCGACACCAAGACGGGCATCACAGACGGCCAAACCAAAACGCTTAGTTTTGATGAGGAATTTGATCAGTATATGGTTGGCATCACTGGCTTTTCTCTTGAGTTTGACAGCGGCGATGGGCAGCAGTTGGAAAAGCTCTATTGCGGCGCAAAGGTTCCAACTGCGCCTGCCTCCGGCGCGACATCTTTTGATATCTCCGCATCGCTGCAAATTGAGAACCATTCAGACAAAACAATCTCAAGCTCTTGCGGTCTTGATGTCATCGGCATTGCGCGCCGTAAGGGCAACACAGATGTTGATCTTGGAATTTGCACATTCGGCTCGGATCTTAATTCGATCATAGGGTCGGACAAGTCGGAACCTTTGCTAGGGTTGAGCTATTTCAACGTGGTGAATGATCACTCCCACGAGATCAGCGGCGTGAATTTTGACGCCAGCGTCGCCACGGGAACTTCACCCAATCTTAGCTTTTTGGGTGGCCAAGCCATCGTCTACAATGCAGGCAGCTATGATGACCGCTATACCTATGACGTTGATGTGGCCGCCATCGCAGCACCTGCGAATGCCCCTTGCGGCTTTGAGATACAGCTCGTGGGGTGGGGGTCGTCATTTGCGACATTTAAACATCCTGTCGCCGATGCGGCGCTTATAGTGCATCATCTTCAGAACTTCACCGATGCGAGCAATCACGATGTGGAAAAGATCTGGTCAAGCTCTGTGACGGGGACCGTTGCGGATGGGAACACCTGCCAGCTGAACCTGAGCTGGCCAAGCACCGCTTCGGGCTTTGACAATGGCTCAGACCCCGCTTGGAACGGCAACACACGTTTACTCGTCATCGCACGCTACCTCGTGCCCGGCGACTAACGCTGCGCACCCCTGTGCGCGTTAGAAAATGGGTAGGACATCTTTTTTGATGCACTTTTAAGAGGAAACGAACCAGTGAAAGCCGCGCGTGCTTGAATTCATTTGCGCGCTTCACTTAGTCGAAAGAAATGCATCAATCCCTCGGTATCTGTGTGATTGCCTCTTGCTTGAAGACAAACAAAAAGGAACTGTTTTGAATTCAACTTTTATGTGAAGCTCCAGATCGTATGGCATTTTGTACGCGTAACAAGTTGGGGGACTTTTATGCTCTATCTATTGGCTTTGCTCGGATTAGCTGCTGGCAGCACATTTATTGGTAGCGACGGCGATGATGAAATCATCGGCTCAGATGAAGGTCTCGATATTCGTGGTCGGGATGGCGATGATTTAATTGAAGGGCGGAGTGGAAACGACACTTTGTTTGGAGAGAATGGTGCGGACTCTTTAGAAGGAGAAGATGGTGACGACTACATTCTTGGCGGCGATGATAATGACTATCTAATCGGTGGCCCTGGTGACGATCGTACTATCGCAGGAAACGGCGATGATCTCGTCAACGGCGGAGTTGGCGATGATACAATATGGTTTGGTCAAGGCAACGACCGCGGTCACGCCGGTGCTGGAAACGATGAGTTGTTCGGCGAAGAGGGTGACGACATTTTTGCTGGCGGCCCAGGTCGTGATTTTCTTTTAGGTGGCAGCGGACATGACGTCCTGCACGGGTTCCAATTTGGTGATCAAGCTCAAGATGGTAATGACACAATACGTGGCGAAAGCGGCAACGATTTGCTCTTTGGCGGCGAAGGTCACGATTCAATTCTTGGCGGAACCGGTAATGATCTGCTGGATGGGTATCTCAATAATGACACGTTGATTGGTGGCGACGGCGACGATGAAATCTTTGGCGGCGAAGGCTACGATTCAATTCTTGGCGGTGCTGGCAATGATTTCATCGAAGCGGGGAGCGAAGATGACTACGTTGATGCGAGTGATGGCAATGACGCGGTCACAGGTGGCAAAGGCGATGACACGCTGCATGTTGGCGCGGGTAATGATTATGTCGTAGCCGATGAAGGCGATGACCTTGTTCTTGGCGGCGACGGCGATGACTTTCTGAGCGGCGAAAACAACAATGACACCCTTGATGGCGGGGCAGGAAACGACACGCTAAATGGCGGCTGGCATGCAGACACGCTGTATGGCGGCGATGGAAATGATATTGTTCATTCTGGTGCCCCCGTGGGCGGAGCTGATGGCAGCGAAGAGCTGTATGGCGATGCTGGGCGCGATGCCCTGATCAATGAAGTTCGCGGAACCCGCGAAGCTGAAATGCAGGGTGGTGACGGCGACGACCTTCTCATCGATATCGGTAATGCAACACTGGCTGGTGGTGCGGGTAGTGATATTTTCGCTTCGAACACCGAGGGAGTCAGCATCGTCGAGGACTTTGTGCAAGGTGAAGACCGTCTGCTTATCCTGATGGAAAGCGGTGATACGCCTCAAGATTATTTTGCTGAACAAACATCTGAGGGGACACTCGTTTCAAAGTTTGATCCGAACGGAGAGACTGAAAGTGTCGCGCTTCTTTTAGGCGTAGATGCCATCACGCTCGGGCAAAATGACTTTGGCTTTATGGAGATGCCTGACGATCTCATGTCGATGGCACAAGCCCATGTTTACGACGCGTTTGACCTGCCCGAGAACGACCACAACCCCGCCGAAGCCGGTCCTATTCTTGCGGATATGCCGTCCGATGGCGATGACGATCTGGTTGGGACTGTCGCTGCTGACACAATTGATGGCTTGGCAGGAAATGATACGATCTTTGGGCGCGAAAGCGGCGATAGCCTGCTTGGGGGTGAGGGCGATGATCTTATCAACGGTCAATCCGGAAGCGACACGATAAACGGCGGTGCTGGCAACGACACGCTCTTTAGCGGTGGATCAGGTGATACGATCTATGGAGGCCCCGGCGAAGATGTTATCAGTGATGGCGGTGCGACTGGATCACTAAAAGATGTGTTCGATGGGGGTGATGGAAACGACGTTATCATCAACGAATTTGGCAGGTTCACAGAAATTCTAGGAGGCAATGGTGATGATATCCTCATCAATGATGATCTTGGAGCATCGATGAATGGAGGCGAGGGTGCAGATTTGTTTGCCCCTACTGCACACCCCTCAACAAGCGTTATTCTGCCACGACCAAACCTCAACTGGGCGACTGACTTCACGCCCGGTGAAGACGTTATCTTTATGCGCGTTACAGATCATGATCCCGAAGCTGACTATCGCTTTGTCAATGTAGATGGCGAAGCAGTCCTTGTGCGCGACGAAACTGATTTCCCGGTCGGGCCGAGTGGATATCAAAGCATAATGCACCTACATGGTGTAGCCTTTGGAGACATCTCGATTTCCGATGTCATTTTCGGAACGCAAGACGAGCTTGATCTAATCATCGCGTCACAAAGCGCTGAGGGATACACGCTGCCAGCTTAAGTAGCGCATGACTCATCTAATAGCATAGCTGCATTGGCAGGCTTCTGCTGACCCATTGGTTGTTCGCGATTTAATTTTTTGCTTTGCGAGGAATGAATGGGC
>CAYQZI010000003.1:9176-46450 GCA_964421835.1 uncultured Planktotalea sp. | reverse complement strand
CGTCTTGCGGATAGACTGGCATAAAGCGATGTCATTCGTTTGAACAACGCTCATGCGAAGTAATCTTTCAGAATACGACCGTAGATGTTTTTGAGTTGGTTGATCTGTTCCACTGGCACGTTTTCATCGACTTGATGCATGGTTTTACCAACAAGGCCGAACTCGACCACAGGGCAATGGTTCTTGACGAAACGCGCATCAGATGTGCCGCCTGTGGTGGACATTTCTGGGATCACGCCTGTTTCCGCCTCAACCGATTTTGCGATGAGATCAGAGAGAGGGCCCGGAGGTGTGATAAAGCTCTCACCGCTGATCTTGATCTTAAGCTCGATGGGTGTGTCAAACTCAGTCGCGACTTTGTCGGCTTCAGCTTGGAGCCAGTCGCTTAGGCTTGCGCCGGAGTGCAGATCATTGAAGCGGATGTTCACAGTTGCGCGACAGCTTGCTGGGATCACGTTGGTCGCGGGGTTGCCTGTGTCGATGGTGACAACGGCGAGGGTGGAGGCATCAAAATGATCGGTGCCTTGGTCCAACTCATGGCTGGCAAGGCGATCCATAAGACGTGCAATAGCGGGCAAAGGGTTCTTGGCGCGATGCGGGTAAGCGGAGTGGCCTTGTTTGCCTGTGATTTCGAACCAGCATGTGAGCGAGCCACGACGACCGATTTTCATCATTTCGCCCATCTCATTGGGGCAGGTTGGCTCACCCACAAGACATACGCTCATCTGTTCGTTTTCGCGCGCCATATAATCAAGCAAAGCAGTAGTGCCATCGAGTGCGTCGCCTTCTTCATCGCCAGTGATCGTCAAGATCAGCGCGCCATCAGGGGGCGTCGCGGTGACAAGATCAATCGCAGCAGCAGCAAAAGCGGCAACGCCGGATTTCATATCAGTCGCGCCACGCCCGTACATGATGCCATCCACGATATCAGCGCTGAAAGGGCCATGGGTCCAAGCAGCTTTGTCGCCCACTGGAACAACATCCGTATGACCATTGAAGCCAAAGGTCTTCGCTGCGCCCTTGTTACCCCAACGTGCGAAGAGATTGGCAATGCCGCCACGATCCACGCGCGTGCACTCGAAACCAGCTTCGCTGAGCAGCTTTTCAAGCAAGAACAATGCGCCGCCCTCTTCGGGTGTGACCGAAGGGCATTGGATCAAATCAGCAGTGAGTTTGACGGGATCGATGGGCGACATGAGCATATCCTAGCGGGTCAAAGTGTTTACAGTCTTGCTATCGCCCAACGCAAAGTGATGCAATTGGCGCGCGGAAATGTGACCAAAATGGGACGCCTTGCCTACCTACATCCATAGATTGCTGTGAAAGCGGTTCCCGAAATCCCTGCCCCATGTTAGCGTTTCGTTAATAAATTGACCCGAGGCAGGGCAAACAGCAGTACAGGTCCAACGTGGCCACCCCAAAATGATCCGCAAAAATGCGGGCGTAGAGCAGTTTGAACTGCCTCGATACAAAAAAGGTATTGAGGCATGCCAGCAACCGGCGCAGAGCTAGGTTATAACACGAGCGCGAACGCGATGGCGATGGCGAACGCCATCTTTGGCAGTGGCGTAACGGTCACCGGCGCGAGCTATTCTGGCGACAACCGCAGCTCTGCGATCTTCTCCAATGGCGATGCTTTGTCCCCGGATGCGACACCAAGCGATACGGGCGTGATCCTTTCGACGGGTCGCGCTGATCGCTACACACAAAGCAACGGTGATCCCAACCGCGCGACCAACACTTCGACCAATACAAGCGGCGCGAACAACGATTCCGATTTCAACGCCGCTGCGGGCGCAAACACCTATGATGCGTCTTACTTAGAGGTCGATTTCACGTCTCCAAGCGCTGGCTTTATGTCGATGCAGTTTATCTTTGCGTCGGAAGAGTATCCTGAATACGTCAACTCGTTTTATCAGGATATGGTTGGCGTTTGGGTCAACGGATCTATCGTTGATATGTCCATCGGTGATGGTGACACGGATCCTGGCAATATCAACGCCGCCGACAATGGCAACCTGTTCATCAACAACACCTCGGATGACTACAATACCGAGATGGATGGCTTCACCGTAACGCTCTCGCTAAAAATACCGATCGTTGCTGGCACAAATTCGATCAAGATCGGCATCGCTGACGTCGCAGACAGTAACTACGATTCCAATCTGCTGATCGCGGCTGACTCGCTTCAAACTGCGCTGCTTGCCAATGATGATGCGTTCGACGTCAATCCCGATGGCTCCAAGACCATTGACGTGCTTGGCAATGACACCAACAACACAGGCGGCACACTGACGGTCACCCATATCAACAACCAAGCGGTTGTTGTCGGCAGCGTCGTCACGCTTGGCTCTGGCCAAACTGTTGAGCTGAACGCCGATGGCTCATTCACAGTTGTGGGCGATGGCGACACCGAGAACGTCAATTTTTCCTATACCGTCGAAAGCTCCACAGGTGTTTCAGATACGGCGTTCGTAAACCTCAATATGGTGCCCTGCTTTGTGGCTGGTACTTTGATCGAGACTCATGAGGGCAAAATGCCTGTCGAGGTTTTGGAGGCGGGCGACATGATCCTGACCCGCGATCAAGGCTATCAACCGCTGCGCTGGATTGGTCAGCGTGAGATGGCGGCGACCGGTAAGATGGCTCCGATCGAGATTGCTGCGAACACCTTTGGGCAGCACAGCCTGCTGCGCGTCTCGCCGCTGCACAGGATCTTGTTGCAAGATGAAATGGCAGAACTGTTGTTTGGCGAATCCGAAGTTTTGGTCGCCGCGAAAGAGTTGGTGAACGACCAAACAGTGCGTGTGCGCGAAGGCGGGGACGTCACCTACGTGCATCTGCTGTTTGATCGCCATCAAATCGTTGTGTCCAACGGCTTGGAAAGCGAAAGCTTTCTGCCCGGCGGTCAAATCACCAACTTGTTCGAGGAAGAAGCCATCGCAGAAATTTGTGCGCTATTCCCCGAATTGGACCCGCAAACGGGTGAAGGGTATAGCAAATCTGCGCGGCGGATTTTGCGCAAGTACGAAGCAGAATTGCTGCTTGGGAGCGCTGCCTGATGGGTTGGCTGGCCTATTGCGGCGGCACTGAAACGGTGGATGTACACAGCTCCATCGCGCCTGAAAGCATGATCGAAACCGGAGCATTGGTGATAGAGGCGCCGCTGCCCTCTGAACTGCGTGCCGCAACGCTTTTGGAAGTCGCAAGCCTGCACCCCGAGCCAAGCCTGCTGCGCATCCAATCTATCCCCGGCGAGGGATTTTCCGTGCTTGTAAGCACGCGAGGCAAAGTTTTCCACGCACTTATCTCTCATACGTTACAGGCGCGCACCGATAATTTTCGTCTGACGCTGAATTGGGATGCGATCAGCGGCGAGGGATTGTTGTCGATTGAACATCCTGGCGATGAAGCTTTATTCACGCGCGAATTGAAGGGCTGCATCCCGCTGTCTGGTGCGCTTGTACTGGGGGCCTTGTCAGAGTTCCGCTCTGCGCGCACGCAGCAAAAGCTCTCATATCTCGGGTTTCATCAGGGCCCTCTAAGCGTTGGCCCAACGCCGACGCTTGATTATCACACGCCTGTTCTGACGCCGCAGGGCTATCGCAAGATTGGCGCAATGCAACCGGGTGATACTATTGTCAGCGCCAGCGGTGATATCGTTCCAGTGCTCGGCGTTTTCAAAAAGGTGACGCCCGCCTTTGGCAGCTACGCGCCCGTGCGGCTGCGCGCGCCTTACTTTGGGCTGCAATCGGATTTGGTCATGGCTGGCACTCAACGTTTGATCGTGGGCGGCTCTGATGTGGAGTATACATTTGGCTGCGACGAGGTGTTGATCCCAGCGCAGCATTTGATCAACGGCACCGCCGCTATTGCGCAGCCCGCTGGTGGCACCACAACCTATTATCAACTCTTGCTGCCCGAAAACGAAGCTTTCGTGGCCTCCGAGTTGCTTCTCGAGAGCCTGTTCATCGGACGTTTGCGCCGCCGCAAAGCGATTTTCAAGCATACCTCGCTTGCTGCATTGCCGCGGAATCGCCTGCCGGAACATGCTGTAACGGCAAGCCAGATCTTGCGCCCCTACGAAGCGATCACCTTGGCAGCTATGCGCGCGGCCTAATTGACTGGTTTGTCGTCAAAAAGCGGTGTCATTTGCGCAATGATCACCGAGTTTTCGTCCAACGCACGCTGCATCAGAGCGCGCTCATCGTCAGAAATGTCGTGCCCTTCGGACAGACGTTCTTCAAGTGTGCCGTATCCCGTGACATCGAGCGGTGCGACATCTGCTTGCTTGAGAATGGCAACTGTCTCGCGCACGGCTTCCGCCTCATCCACGCCAGAGGCATAGATCATCAGCGCGGCGCCGCTGGACCCTTCGGGGAATCCATCATCGCTTGAACGGCCCGCTTGTACCAATAGAGTAAAGACTTGTTGCTTTTTGCGGGGTTTTTTGGGCTTTTCAGACATAAATGCGGCGTATCCGCTGCACTCCGTTGCGTCAAGCACCGCGTTTGGTTGACGAAAGGGGGAGAAATATATCAGGGTCGGCCGAGTTTATGAGAATTGGCGGACCTTGCTGAGATGACAGACTTGAAACGCATCGCGCTGGCCTTTTTGACGCTCTTGTCGCTGGCTTTGCCTGCGGCCGCGCAATCGGATGACCCAATGGTGTTTGGCACCGTGCATCGCCCGCCCTTTGCAGACACTGAAGGCGATCAGATCACCGGTTTCAGCATTGATCTGATGCGCGCGATTGCCGATGAGATTGGCCGCGACGTGGTGTTTGAGCCCAACTCAAGGTTCGGCGATATGCTAAATTCGGTGCGCGCAGAGCGCGTCGATGGTGCGATTGCGAATATTTCCATCACCGCTGACCGCGAACGCGCGATGGATTTCAGTCAGCCGATCTTTGGCAGCGGCATTCAAATCTTGCTCCCTAAGGAAGCCGCGCTTGGCGATCAGTTCCTGTCGCTAATTGGCGGCGATGCATTGCTATATGTGCTTGGCGCTGTCGCTTTGGTCGTGCTTGGCTGGGTCTTGATGCGCGCCGCCACGGGTGTGTCGGGCGGTGTTGTTGGCGTCGTTGCGATGGTTGGCGGCTTTGCGCTCTTGCTTGTCGCCGCTGGCACAATCACTGCGAAAATTACAGTGACGGCATTGCAAGCGGATGTGCAGACCATCGCTGATCTGCAAGCGCGGATCGTCGGCACCGTTGCAGGCTCGACCAGCGATAGCTTCCTGGATAAACATGGCGTTC
Organism: uncultured Planktotalea sp.; assembly: GCA_964421835.1. Classification (GTDB taxonomy): domain Bacteria; phylum Pseudomonadota; class Alphaproteobacteria; order Rhodobacterales; family Rhodobacteraceae; genus Planktotalea. The sequence continues at coordinate 41,193 of CAYQZI010000003.1, read as the reverse complement.
AATTTCAAGGCTTTGGCGATCCCGATGCAATGCTGCGCGCCTTTGAGCGTGATGAGATCAACACCGTTGTTTTTGATGGCCCGATCCTTGCGCATTACCTGCAAACCGATGGCGCAGGCCTTGCGCGGCTGATCGACAAGATCTATCGCCCGGAGAACTACGGTATCTTGCTGCCAGCTGGCAGCCCCCTTAAGGAAGAGATCGATCTGGCCCTGCTTCAATTTCGCGAAGATGGCACTTACGATACAATCTTAACGCGTTGGTTTGGCAACAGTTTCATTGCTGAGTAACACACATTAGCATTCTTTGTTCGAGTTTCCGATATTGTGTCTTTTACCATGCCCCGCACTGATTTACTCCCGCTCATGACGCGTTCGCGTTGGTAGATGATAGGTCCAAGACAATGACCCAGCTTAAATCACTTCTTTTGTCGGCGATGATGCTGTTTTCAACGCTTTTGCCGGCTTTGGCACAAAGCGGTGATCCCTTGACGATGGCCACAGTGCATCGCCCGCCCTTTGCCTTTGCCGATACACCGCAGGTGCGTGGCTTTAGCATTGATCTGATGCGCGCGATTGGCGAGGACATTAACCGCGAGATCATCTTTGAGCCGCAGCAAGCCTTTGGTGATATGTTCACCAAGGTCAAGAATGGCACGGTCGACGGCGCGATTGCCAATATTTCGATCACGACTGAACGCGAGCGCGAGATGGACTTTAGCCAGCCTATTTTCGGCAGTGGTATCAAGATTATGATCCCAAATGAGGGGTCCGGCTCAAGCATTTTTGCAGCTTTGTTCACTTGGGACATTGCAGTGGTCATCTTGAGTGGCCTAGCGCTTTTGTTCTTTGGTGGCATGTTGATGTGGCTGTTTGAGCGACGTGCGCAACCCTACTTCGACAAACCTGCCCGAGAGGCAATGTTTCCCTCATTCTGGTGGGCTTTGAATTTGGTGGTGAACGGCGGCTTTGAAGAACGCGTACCGCGCTCCCCCTTGGGACGGATTTTCGCAGTGATGCTGGTGGTCTCAAGCCTGTTCATCGTTTCGATTTTCGTCGCTTCAATCACCGCTGCGATGACAGTGAATGCGCTCAGCTCGAATGTGCAAAGCCTGCGTGATCTGGAAAACCGACGCGTTGCGACAGTGACAGGATCCACAAGCGCGGCGTTCCTTGAAGCCAATGGATTGGTCTTTGCAGATTTCGCCTCGCCCGCAGAAATGTTCAACGCCTTTGAACTTGGTATTGCGAATGCGGTGGTCTTTGATGGCCCTATTTTGGCCTATTACCAACAAACCGAAGCGCAAGGCAAAGCCCGCGTTCTTGAGCGCACCTACAGACCCGAGAATTACGGAATTGTTTTGCCCAGCGGCAGTCCGCTCAAGGAAGAGATTGATCAGGTGCTGCTCAAGTTCCGCGTTGATGGAACCTACGATGATCTTTTGGATAAGTGGTTCGGCAACATCTACTCGCCTGACTGAGGGCGCAGAAGCGGTGTGTTTCAAACGCTTCTGCTGTGTTTGATTTAGTCGCGGAGCAATTCGTTGATGCTGGTCTTGGAGCGCGTTTGCGCGTCCACACGTTTCACGATCACTGCACAATAAAGGCTTACACCGTTCTTAGATGGCATGGAGCCTGCAACGACAACGGAACCCGCAGGGACTTCGCCGTATGTGAACTCGCCCGTTTCGCGGTCAACGATCTTCGTCGACTGGCCGATGAACACGCCCATGCCCAGAACAGAGCCTTCGCGCACGATGCAACCTTCAACCACCTCGGAACGCGCACCGATGAAGCAATTGTCCTCGATGATTGTCGGACCTGCTTGCATTGGCTCAAGCACGCCACCGATGCCAACACCGCCAGAGAGGTGCACGTTCTTGCCAATCTGTGCACAAGAGCCAACAGTCGCCCATGTGTCGACCATTGTGCCCTCATCAACATAGGCACCAAGGTTTACAAAAGATGGCATCAAAACAGCGCCTGGCGCAATGAACGCAGACTTGCGCACAACACAGTTTGGCACAGCACGAAAGCCTGCGGCTTTCCACTCTGCATCGCCCCAACCTTTGAACTTGCTGTCAACCTTATCCCACCAGCCAGCGCCTTGCGGGCCGCCCTCGTGCTGCTCCATATCTTTGATACGGAAGCCCAGCAGAACCGCCTTTTTCGCCCATTGGTTTACGTGCCAGTCACCACTTGCCTGCTTTTCCGCCACGCGCAGCTTGCCGCTGTCGAGCGCATTGAGCGTATCTTCAATCGCTTCGCGCTGTTCGCCTGTTGTGGCGGGCGTGATGGTGTCGCGTGCCTCCCAGGCCGCTTCGATGGCAGTTTCTAGCTGTGCATTTGACATGGGATTCCCTCGAATTGATGAATTTGCGGCTTTAGACAACAAAGCTGGCGTTTTCGCAATCGTGATCGTGACTGGTGCGTTTGCGTTTGCCTCGTTAGACATGAGCTAACCCGATTTAAAGGACGTAAAAGATGAAAGACGACAACAAAAGCCCCTTCCGCGATGCGGGCACAGATCGCAACGCTGTGGAGCAGGTTCCCGATACGCCGCAAACCCGCGCGCCTGCGTATAAGCTCGCATTTGCGGATGAAGAGTTCTTGTGCCGCGACGAGCTGCGCTCTGTGCGTTTGCAACTGGAACTGCTCAAGCCAGAGCTGATCATGGATGAACGCGGGATTGAGAGCACGATTGTACTGTTCGGCGGCGCGCGTATTCCCGAGCCAGCACACAAAGACAAAGCGCGCACAAAGACCTTGGCGGATTTGTCAAAGTATTACGATCAGGCGCGCGAGTTTGCGCGTTTGATGACTGAGAAGTCGATGAAGTCCTATGGCAAAGAAGACGTGATCGTCACGGGCGGTGGACCCGGTGTGATGGAAGCGGGCAATCGCGGTGCTATGGATGCAGGCGGTGCCTCAATTGGCTTGAATATCGTGCTGCCGCATGAGCAAGCGCCAAATGAGTATGTCACCCCTGATCTGTGCTTCAACTTTCATTACTTTGCGATCCGCAAGATCCATTTCTTGATCCGTGCGAAAGCCATTTGTGTCTTTCCCGGTGGGTTTGGCACGTTGGATGAAACCTTCGAAGCTTTGACGCTGATCCAAACAGGTCGCATGCAGCGTGTGCCTGTTTTGCTCTTTGGTCGTCAGTTTTGGGAGAGTATCATCAATTGGGAAGCCCTGTCTGAGGCTGGAACGATCTCAGCGGAAGATCTAGACCTGTTCCGCTTTGTGGAAACCGCTGAAGAGGCCATTGATGCGATTGAAAACTGGGATGGCGCGGGAGAGCGCCGCGGCGAAATTCCGGGACGGTGAATAACTCTTTGCAAGAGTTATGGGAAAGCCCTTTGCAAAGGGCTTTCTTTGAGGGAGGACAAAAATGTCAAATCACGGATATGAAGCAGGGCGTCTAAATTTGCCCTTCGTTGGAATTTCAACCTTTGCGAAAAAGCCTTATGTGGGCGATTGGGATGCCATAGAGGCCGACATCGCCATTCTTGGCGCCCCGTTTGATTTTGGCACACAGTGGCGACCCGGCGCGCGCTTTGGTCCGCGCGCGGTGCGCGAGGCCTCCACCCTATTTAGCTTTGGTCACGCGGGTGCCTATGATCATGAAGACGACGCGACCTATCTAGGCGGCGATGTGCGTATCGTGGACATTGGCGATGCTGATATCATCCACACGAAAACCACTGAAAGCCACGCCAATATCGAACACGGCGTGCGCAAGATTTTGAACGCGGGGGCATTGCCGGTCACAATTGGCGGCGATCATTCTATCAACATTCCCTGCATCAACGCCTTTTCTGAGCAAGAGCCGTTTCATGTTGTGCAAATAGACGCACATCTTGATTTTGTTGACGAACGTCACGGCGTCACAGAAGGGCACGGCAATCCTATGCGCCGCGCGATAGAGAAACCTTATGTGAGCGGCATGACGCAACTGGGTATTCGCAACGTCTCCTCTACCGCGAAGGAAGGCTACGCCGATGCGCGCGCGCGTGGCTCTGACATTCTTTCTGTACGGCAAGTGCGCAAACTTGGGCGCGACGCTGTCGTTGAGCGCATCCCCAAAGGGGCGCGCATCTATGTGACCATAGATATCGATGCTTTTTGCCCCTCTATCGCGGCAGGAACCGGCACGCCAAGCCATGGCGGTTTTCTGTATTATGATGTGTTGGAAATCTTGCAAAAACTGGCTGAGCGCAATGAAGTGGTTGGCATTGATCTTGTCGAAGTTGCCCCTGCCTATGATCCCAGCGAAAGCACGCAAATTCTTGCCGCGCAGCTGTTGCTAAATTTTCTGGGGTTTATCTTTCACGCCAAAGCCCAGCGGTGAGCAATAGCATCGCTTTTGGAGCGACGTGATGGATCTACACCGAAACGCCAAAACCGTTTCACGAAACCGCGTCTCAGGGCTTATTGCGACGGTGGCACAGAAAGACTTCGGAGCAGCCGCGCTTGCCTTTCTGTCGTCCACGGCGCGGTTCGAGAACTTTGGCGCATATCACATCGCGGACCTTGCAGAGCCGCAGCCAAGCTTGTCGTTCTGGTCAGGGCGGATCAGCGATTACTGGTTCCAGCGTGATGCCGACATTATTCTCAACACACCTGAAACGCTCCATCGCATTGTCACTCAAATCCAAGGCGCTCCGGCAGGCGGCGCGCATATCGAGCGATGGCATCCAAGTGAAAATGACACGCGCAAAGCGATGTATGCGCGCAACGGCATCTTGGAACGTGTCGCTGTGTCCTCAAAGAATGGCCGCACGGGGCTGCGCTCTTTTTATCTGCGTAGCGCAACAGATGGGTGGCTTAACGAAAGCGAATTTGAAAACGTTTGTGATGACCTGCTTATCGTTCACGAGCTTATCGGCATTCGGCATCAGATTGTCGGCACCTCTGGCCAACGCTTGCACGCGACCTCAAGTGCCAGCCGACTAAGGGACTTCAATGTCCCCGCTTTCGCAGAGCTTTCCCCCCGAGAGGCGATTGTTTGCGATTTGCTGCTTCAGGGAAGCTCGGTCGCGGCAACAGCCTTGGAAATGGCAGTGTCCGAAGCAACAATCAGAACGCTGCGCGCACGCGCGTATCGCAAGCTGAATGTAAGCTCCGCAACGCAGCTCATGGCGCTCTTTGTCAGATCACAAACGCGCGTGTAACATGTCATCCATTTGGATGACATATCTATGCAAAAACCCGCTATATTCTGGTGCTGAAAACCACGGGAGGGATTGAGATGAGCGCCGACACACGTACGTCACTTCAGGACAAAATCGACGCGCATTCTGATGTGTGGTCGATGCTGTACAACGCCCAAGAACACCGCTTCCAGTTTCCTATAAAGCCCGAGTTCTCTAATTGGGTGGATGAGCAAAAGGCGTGGCGCAGCTCTGTTATTTTCCAAAACATGTCGCATCACATGACCGATGTGTTTTTTGAAGGCCCCGATGTGCTGCGTCTTTTGTCTGATTTGGGAATAAACTCATTCGCGGACTTCGGCGCGATGCAGGCCAAGCAATATGTCGTTTGCAACTATGATGGCCAAATCATCGGCGATTCTGTTTTGTTCTGCGAAGAAGAAAACAAGGTTAGCATTGTTGGCAAACCGATGGCGGCGAACTGGGTGCGCTACCATGCGCAGACGGGCGATTACGATGTGACGGTAACGCATATCGATCCACCTTCGGCCAATCTTGCTGATCGCACGCGCTTTCGTTTTCAGGTGCAAGGCCCCAATGCAGACAAGCTGTTGGCAGAGCTGAATGGCGGCCCCCTGCCAGACATTGCGTTCTTCAAGATGGGGCGCTTCAAGATCGGGCCCCACGAGGTCGTCGCGCTTAATCATCGCATGTCAGGAGCACCCGGGTATGAATTCTGGGGTCCCTCGGAAGTGGGCGAGTTGGTACAACAGCTTATACTGGCGGCAGGTGAAAAATATGGGCTAACGCCAATCGGCGGGCGCACATATCCTGTGACAGCAGCGGTGTCTGGCTGGGTTGGCTCGATCCTTCCCGCGATTTTCACAGGTGAGCGCATGCGCGCCTATCGTGAATGGCTGCCCGCAGCTGGCTTTGAGGCGCGCCACTCCATTGGGGGTTCTGTTGCGACGGGCAATGTCGAGGATTTCTACAGAACGCCATACGATATGGGCTATGGCTTCATAATCAAGTTTGATCATGACTTCATTGGACGCGCTGCGCTTGAAGCAATGATGCCCGCGCAGAAACTCAGAAAGGTCCGCTTGATCTGGAACGCTGAGGATGTGATCGACATCTACGCCAGCGCGTTCAGGCAGGGCGACACATATAAGAAGATCGAACTGCCTGTAGGAGGTTACGCCGTCGCGCCAAGTGATCGTGTGCAACACAATGGCAAAGACGTTGGCGTGTCCTTCTATCCGGCCTATTCAGAAGCAGATCGCGCCTGTATCTCATTGGCATCGATCCCAGCGGATTTGGCTGTGGAAGGCCAAGAGCTCACATTGATTTGGGGCGAGCCGGATGGCGGATCAAACAAGCTTACCGTCGAGCGGCATGTTCAAAAAACAGTGCGCGTCACGGTGGATCCAAAGCCCATCAAACGGGGCTAAGGACCTTTCACCGTCATTGATGGCTTAGGCGGGCAGCACCGCTCACACTTTGCTGCAGTCAGATCTCGAAAACATCGAGGTCTTCAACAATCCCGCACTCCCCGCTAAAGCGCGCTTGCATGTCAGCAAGGGCGTTTCGATGCCCTTCCTCGCTGTCCATATGCACGCGGAAATGGCTCAGAAACAAACGCCTCACACCCACGCTTTGGGCCATATCGGCGACTTGTCCGGGGTCCGGACAAATATCCATCATCACAGGATGCAACTGCTCGCCCGCACCGCGATAGCACCAATGAACAAGCAGATCCGCGCCTTCGCACAGCTTGGTCATCTCGGGGTTGATGCCTGTGTCACCGGAATAAACCACCTTCTTCCCGTCTGAAACGACGGAAAACCCAAGGCATTCAAGTATTGGCTGCGCGTGGCTTGCTGTTGCACAGGCAAGTTGCCAACCATCGCCCTCATAGGTGAAGTCCGAGGCGATCTCTGTCACCTCTGGTGCTGGCCAAGGCCGCGGGAGCGTTCCGCCTCGGGCAACCCAAACTTGCTGACTTTGCGGCAGCTCTGTGCGGGCGCGCAGATCGTAGCTGAGCACGCCATCGGGGCCGAATATCTTTTCTGTGATCTCTATCAGCGGCTTAGGTCCAAACACCTTTAAAGGTGCGCCGCCCTCGTCCCAAGCGGCATGAACAAGGCGCGCATAATCGATCATGTGATCGGAATGATAATGCGTGAAGAACAGATGCGTGATTTCTTTTGGCAAACGACCTGAGCGGATCAGATTGTCAACGACGCCACCGCCGCAATCAAAAAGGATGCGGTCCTCGCCAACTTCCAGCAAATAACCCGAAGAGGCGCGGCGCGCATAGGCTTCAGGCGAGCCTGATCCGAGCACAGTGAGTTTCATCAACTTACCTCTGGCGGCGGTGTCGCTGCTGGTGCGCCAAGTTTCATCGCCGCCTCTCGCCCACCATACCTTTCAATCATCGCGTCTTGATCCGCAAAGGCCTGTGCGTCAGCCGCTTCCGGATCAACCAACGCGCGCAATGCATGCTCCATCGCTGCAAGATCTGCCGCATAAGCTGGATCGCTGGCCAAATCTGTCAGCTCCTCAGGATCGTTCTGCATATCGAAAAGCTCTGGCGGGAAGCCGACATAATAGTTCAACTTCCAGCGCCCTTTGCGCAGCATGAAGCCACCTGTGACAGCCCCAACAGCATGGTACTGGCTCAGGATGGGGCGCTCTAAATCAGCAGGCGCTTGGCAGATGCTTTTCAGCGGCTTGCCGTCACCGCTAAAGGACAGCCCGAAGTTGTCGGGAATAGAGGCGGACACATCCAGCAAAGACACAGGCGTGTCGCACGTCCCCACCGCGACATCTGGCCCCGCCATAATCATCGGAACGGCGACGCTTTCTTGATAGAAATTCGACTTCCCCCAAAGACCGCGCGCACCGACATTGTCGCCGTGATCAGAGGTGTAAACGATGGTCGTGTCATCGCCAAAACCCGCCTCTTCCAACGCAGATAAAATGAGCCCCACATTGTGATCCATCCAGGTACACAGACCAAAGTAAGCCGCCATCGCCGTAAGGCGCTCTTCTGGGCTATGAAACTTATTCTCCGAATCCATGCTTTCGTTCATCGCTTCGATCCAGGGATGACGTTGATAGCCATCTGACGGATGCAGCTTGGGATCGGGCAGTTGATCTACCGGATAAAGATCCAAGAACTCTTGCGGCACAACAAGCGGAAAATGAGGCGCGACAAGCCCGACATACAGACACCAAGGCGCGCGTGTCTCGCGCACCCCGCGTTCCTTGAGCCAGTCGCAACTGCGTTTCGTAACAGCAGCGTCGTACTGAGTGTATTTGCTTTCACCCGCGCCAATATACTCCCCCAGCATACGGCCCGGCATGTGCATACGCTCACCCTCGCGGCGCAGTGATCCCCAGACCATGCCAACACCACCTGCGACCTGCATCGGGATGTGCTGAACGTCAAATCCTGCATCATCCTCGTCCGAGCGGTAGTGCAGTTTGCCGATGCTTTCGACAGGGACACCAGCCTTTTGCAGCGTATGACCCCACCCTTTCGGGGTGCCTGTGTAGGGCATCGCGTTGTCCCAAAGACGGTTGTTATGAACGTGACGCCCACTGGCAAAGCTCGCGCGCGCAGGCACACAGATGGGCGAGGGCGTATAAGCATCGGTAAAGCGCATTCCACGCGCCGCCAGCGCATCAAGGTTTGGCGTTTTAACAAAAGGATGACCCGCACAACCCATGGCGCGCGATTGGTGTTCATCCGACATGATGACCAGAAAATTAGAAGCCATTAGATATCCGTTTCCTCAGATGCGATTTCGAGATCATCCATGACTTTGCGAAAAGTCGCGATTTCAGTTTCGCTAAGTTTTGCTTTCAGATGTGCCTGCCTGCGGCGCATGATCGGCAGCGCTTTATCGAACACGTTTCGACCTTCGCGCGTCAGGCTCAGCACATGAACGCGGCTATCGGTTTCGTGCGCCTTTGATTTTACGTAGCCCAACTCGAACAAGGTTTTCACGTTGCGAGAGACCATGCCCTTGTCCATGCCAGTGTAGCCAATCAGTTCTGACGCCGCGAGCTTTCCTGCCCCGCCAATGAACGCGATCATGCGCCATTGATTAAGTGAAATCCCCACCGATTCGCGTAGTATTTTCGAAGCCTGCGCATTCAGTTTCCCATGCAACCGAGAGATTCGGTAGGTCAAAAACTGACTAAGTTGCGCTAGATCTTCCGAGTAATCTGTCGATTTTTGATCATTCATTTCGGACCTCTGCGCTTGATAGTTACGCGCGATAGTTGCCTCGTCAACCTTTTAGTTGACGGAGCAACTATCTTATGCCCTTATTCAAACCAATTAGGGAGGAAACAATGAAAAAATTCGTAACCGCAGCTGTAGCTGCACTTGGTATTGCGGCATCAACCGTATCTGCAACAGCGCAAGATTGGACGCCTCCGGGCCCAATCAAACTGATGATCGCCTTCGCGGCAGGTGGCGGCGCAGACACGCAAGCACGCCTTATCGCAGAAGAGCTTGAGAGCCGCACAGGATGGCAGTTCATCCCCGAGCAAGTCACAGGCAAAGGCGGTCTCAACCTGCTGCAAGCCATGAAGGACGAGCCAAACGATGGCACAGTCATCGGCATGGCGGTCACTGAGTCCTTGGGCTATGCGATGTACACAGGCGGCGCAGGCATGAAGCCAAGCGACTTCACAGCGCTGACCCTGACCGCAGGCACGCAGATGGGCATCGTTTCGGCAGCTTCAAGCGGCTGGACAAACATGAACGAGGTGATCGAAGCGGCCAAAGGCGGCAAAGACATTCGCTTTGGCGTGATGAGCCAACGTTTGGCTGACCTTGCCTATCTGCTTGGCAAAGAAAACGGTGTTGATTTCAACATTATCACCGTCAAAGGTGGCAAAGCCGTTTTGAACGGCGTGAACGCGGGCGACATGGACGTTGGCTGGATGGCTGGCATTCAAAGCAAAGGCGTTGCTGCGGGCGATCTTGTGAACTTGGCATCTGGCTTGTCCGTGCCGCTTGATTTGAGCCCCGACGCGCCGCTCATCGCTGATCTTGGCGTGCCTTATGACGCTGGCGCTTACTTTATGTTCGTAGCCCCTGGTGGCATGGCTGATGATGCGCGCAACACTCTTGCGAGCGCGATCGGCGATGTTGTTTCTGATGAAAGCACCAAAGCAGGTGCCTTGATCAAGCGCGCCTTTGGCGGTTCATTGACGACGAATGGCGCTGAGCTTGACGCGTTGGTTCAAGAAGGCTTCGACGGCTCCGGCGCATTGCTTGAAGCTGTTTCTGAGTAAGAAAATCTGTTCGGGCGTCTGTTCGCAGACGCCCGAATTGTATCTGGGGGACGAAAATGAGTGCCAAAAGCAATTCCAACCTGATCATAGGCATCTGCTTTGGGCTTTTCGCATTGGTGCTGATCTTTGTCTGGATCCCCTTGGACACAAGCACCGGCTTGGTCGAAAAGGTGCGCGGTCGCTCTAATATTGGCGATGCATTGGCCCCCACAATCGCAGCTTTCTTCTTGCTTTTTGGGGCTTTGCTGCTTGTCATTTCTGAACGCAGGGCCAAGCATCAACCCGCGATCACACGCAATGAGCTAACCTTCATGCTGCGCATGATGTCGGTGATCATCCTTGGCATTCTGGTAATGCGCTACACTGGCCCCGCGCTTGTTGCTATCGTAAATTTGTTCGGCAGCGAACCGCTTGAATATCGCCTGTTGCGCGCAACACCCGGTTGGAAACATGTCGGCTTTGTCCTTGGCGGTATCGTCTTGGTGTCTGGGGTTATTTCCGTCGTTGAACGCAAGCTCACAACCCGCGCGGTGATGACGGGTATTTTCGCAGTAATCGTGCTGATCCTGATGTTTGATCTCCCTTTTGAGGATCTACAACTCCCGCCCAATGGTGACGTTTGATGGGTGTCCTCGACTACATCTGGCTTGGCGTGTTGGCGGTGTTCCAAGGCCCCGAAGCGTTCACCTTTCTTGGCATCTATGTCTCGATTACCGTGCTTATGGTGCTCGGGGGCTTCCTGCTGGGGATCGTGGTTGGCGCAACACCGGGGCTTGCGGGGCCCTTCGCGATGGCCATCTCTCTGCCCATTCTAATTTCCATTTTTGGCTTTCACCCTGATGCGCTTTTGCCAGTGCTTGGCTTTATGATTGGCATCATGAAAGGGGCAACCATTGGCGGCGCCGTGCCTGCGATCCTGTTCAACACACCGGGCACGCCGGATGCGTTTATGACCACGCTTGACGGTTTTCCAATGACGCAGAAGGGCCAAGCCAAAAAGGCGCTGCGCATCGCGCATTTGTCTTCTGCGACAGGTGATACCTTCTCGGACATCGTGCTGTTTGTCTGTGCACCCTTCCTTGCGATCTTGGTCGAAAGCTATCTGGATCTACCTGAAAAAACCGGTCTTCTCATCCTATCCCTCAGCTTTATCGCTGCCGTCATTGGCGGCTCTGCTGGCAAAGGCTTGATCTCCATCGGCTTGGGTTTGCTCGCGGTTTACATCGGCACGGGCGAGGATTTTTATCCGCGCTTGTCCCTTGGGCAAGAGCAGCTCTCGCGTGGGTTCCCCATTACAACGTCGGTTCTTGGCGTTCTCATTCTTGGCGCAGTCTTTAAAGGGCTGGACGAAATCTGGCGCGAGAAAAGTACCTCAAAAACTTATGAAGCCGTCTCTGACCTTGGCGATCAACGCTTGAGCTGGGCGGAGATCAAACGCCTGCTGCCTTTCATCGGCAGATCTTCCTTGATCGGCACCTGTATCGGCGCTTTGCCCGGCGTTGGCTCTACCTTGGCGGCTACCTTGGGCTACACGGTTGGGCGCAACCAACACCGCAAATCCAAGGCGGCCTCCGATCCAGCATTCGGCGAAGGAGCGCCCGAAGGGATCGCGGCGACGGAAGCTGCCAATAGCTCCGTCTCTGGTGCCAACCTAATCCCTGTTCTTAGCCTTGGCATTCCGGGCAACGCAGCAGCGGTCTTTTTGATCCTCGCGACGGAATCCATCGGCGGCTTTAACCCCGGTCCCTCGGTGTTTCGCTTTTCGGCAGATGCTGTGAATACAGAGCTTGTCGTCGCCTTCGGAATCTTCACCTGCATGGTCATTGCCAACCTGTTCAACTGGACGATTGGCGGCGTGTTTATGCGCTCCATGGGCTTCATGATCCGCATCCCGAAACAGCTTCTTTTGCCAAGCGTGCTGCTGCTTACCCTTACCGCAATCTATGTCCAAGAGGCGCGGATCGAAGCGATCTGGTTCGCGCTTGGCTTTGGTGTTTTGGGCTATTTCATGCGTATCCTTGAGATATCTCCGCTGCCCTTTGTCGTCGCCTTCATCCTTGGCAAAAGCCTAGAGGAAACAGCACGACAAGCGTACTCCGCGACAGGCAATGACCCTTGGTTCTTGCTGAACAATCCCATCGCCCTTGTCTTCGTCCTTCTGTCGATCACCGTCATCGTGTTCTCCGCACGCAAGCCCAAAGGAACCGCGCTATGAGCCGCCCTAACATTCTGTTGATTTCATCAGACCAACACCGTGCAGACTGCATGGGATTTCAGGGTCGCAACATCAAAACCCCGCATATGGATCAGCTCGCCGCCGAAGGCACGGTCTTTGACGCCTGCATCACACCAACCGTCGTCTGCCAACCTGCGCGCGCGTCGATTCTAACAGGTCAGCTTTGCCGCACACACGGGGTACATGACAACGGCATCGATCTTGACCCTACGATTGGCGAAAAGGGATTTGGCGGCGCGATGGCGGCGGCTGGATATGAGACCAGCTATTTCGGTAAGGCGCATTTTTCGACCTATCACACCTATGAACCCACTGGCACGCCCGAGTGTCTGCGCTCTTCTGCGAGTTATGGCGAGGATTGGTTCGGCCCTTACATGGGCTTTGAGCACGTCGAATTGATGCTTGTGGGTCACAACTGGTGGGCACCTGAAAAGCCCCCTGCGGGTCAGCATTATGAGCGGTTCTATCACATGGATGGCAAGGGTGATGAGCGCACAAAACTCATGTGGGAAAATGCAGGCGACACCAAAGGCGCAGCACAAGTTTGGCACTCCAAATTGCCTGTGGCTTATCACAACACCCCTTGGACAGCGGACCGTGCGATTGAGTGGCTCAAACATGGGCGCGACGAAGAAAAGCCCTTTTGCACATGGGTCAGCTTTCCCGATCCGCATCATCCCTTTGATTGCCCAGAGCCATGGTCGCGTCTTCATGATCCTGCGGAGGTTGATCTGCCAGAGAACCGGACCCGCACCTATGAGGGCAAACCTTGGTGGCATCAGGCCGCGCTTGAGGGCGAGCCGTCAGATCCCAAATATGCGGATGTGCGCAAAAACTATTCCCGCATTCAGCCGCAAACGGACGAGCAACTGCGCGAGATCATTGCCAATACCTATGGTCAGATCAGCTTTATCGATCACCAGATTGGCCGCATAATGAACACGCTGATGGAAGAGGGTCTCGATGAAAACACTATCGTTATCTACATCTCTGATCACGGCGATTGGCTGGGAGACCATGGCCTAATCCTGAAAGGACCTATGCATTATGAGGGTCTGCTGCGCGTGCCGATGATTGTGCGTGGGCCTGGTGTTCCAGCAGGCAAGCGTGTGAATGAGCCTGTCTCGACGCTCGATCTTGGCCCTACTTTTTGTGACTACGGCGAAACCGATCCGCTGCAAACCCAACATGGGAGCAGCTTGCGCCCGCTCTTGGAAACGGACGACGCGACGCGCGACTTTGCGCTGAACGAATGGGGGCTTTTGCCGGGCCGTGTTGGCGTTGCGCTTGAACTTCGCACGGTGCGCACAAGGACGCACAAGCTGACGATTGATCTAAACTCCGGTGCGGGCGAGCTATATGATCTTGAAAATGATCCCGATGAAATGGCCAATCTGTTTGATGTGGCAGAGGCACGCGACGTGCGCGCTACGCTAGAGGGCTACATCGCCAGCCGCCCAAGCGATGTGTTGCCCGACGGCGTACCCGTGGGCACGGCATAGCGTATACGTCCAAGCGCAACTTGAACTCTCGCGAGCGCTCTGATCCAGTGACCCTCATGAAATTGTCACATGTTCAAGCGCTCGTCGCGGTCACGGATGCAGGCTCAATTCGCGCGGCCGCGGATGCCTTGGGAAAATCCCAATCTGCACTGACAAAGCAGATCCGACAAATCGAAGAAGAGGCAGGGCTATCGCTGTTCTTGCGCACCTCGCGCGGTGTAGTGCCAACCAAAGCAGGTGCGGCAGTTCTATCGCGCGCCAAATCAGTCCTCTCCGAAGTGGCGCATTTGAACGAAGAACTCGCATGGCAACGCGGCGGCGAAGCAGCCGAAGTGCGCATTTCCGCCGCGCCTTTGGCGGCAGTCAAAATACTTCCGCGTGCGATTACTCGCTTCAATCGCAGATACGAAGATGTGGACATTGCGATTTCGAGCGACTTGTTTGGCGATGCGCTGCGCGCGCTGCGCGAAGGGCAACATGACATTATCATCGGCCCTTATGGCGGCGTGGGAAACAGCGCGGATATCGCGGCAGAAAAGCTCATCTCGACAGAGATTGTTTTGATAACAAGCGCCAATGCTCCGCACGCGACGGCCACTTCGCTTGCTGAGCTGACCGAATGCTATTGGGCAATGATGGGCGATACAACAGGTGCGCCAAGAGCGCGGTTTCAGGAACAATTCAGCAAGCACGGCGTGACGCCGCCGCGCATAAAACTTGCGTCAGAATCTCGGCTCGGGCTGCTTGCCTTGGTGCAAGAGCTGGATGCGGTCTGCACATTTCCTGCGCGTTTGCTGGATGAGTTGGGCCCGCAAAGCGGCGTTGTGCGCATTCCGGTTAAAGAAGCGCTCAATCCGCTGACGATATCAATGGTCACGCGCGCCGGAAAATCGCTGACACCGGCTGGCGCGTACTTTGCCGATTGCCTGCGCCACAGAGCCGGTGTTTTGCGGCGCAGCTGGTCTTAAAGACCAAGCGCGATAATCGCAGGATCATTCGGAGCGTACTTGTAAATGCGATAAAGCCGACCTGGCCCACCTAGATGAAAATCAAGCAGGATCGCGCCGCTTGGATCCACTTCAACAATGCGCTTGTCGCTGGCTTGGCACATAAGCGTATTGCCATTTGGCATGCGCTGCGCGCCGCTCATAAACGGCGAATAGAACCCATGCTCCCCCGCCGCATTAAAGGACCATTCGAGTGTCGGAGCCGAATCGATTTGAATTTTGCCGTCTTTGCCACGCGGTAACGAGATCTCTAGCACATCAGAATACGCGCCTGTGATCAGGCCCATGCACATCTGATCAGGGTCTGGCCCGCCCTGCGCGTTGCGCTTCATACCGTTGTTGAAGATCAACACTTCGCCAGAGGCAGGCGTGCCGCGCGGGATGAAATGCGCGTCATGCTGCCAGTACAAAATCTGATCGCTCGGGCCACCGCGCCCATGGGTTTGCGGGTTGCCGTAGCGCCAAAGCAGATCACCGCCGCGCCCATACTGTCCACCTGTTGAACCGCGCGCTTGCTCTGTCGATGTCGAATGATCGATGGCCCAAATCTCGCTGAACAAGGCAGACGACAGTAAAATAACATCGTCCTTTTCAGAATATGAAATGCTGTTCGCGTGGAACATCTGACCCGAGTTAAAGAACGCCTCGCTGAACTGAAGCCAATTGATATCAATGCGTTCTGGGTGATCGGCTGGTTTGCCATAATTTGGCAAAGCAGGGTCTCTGTCCTGAACAAAATGATCCTCTGCGCGCCATTCCCACACGATCTTGCGGGTGCCAGCCGCGTAGTCGGGCTTTATCTCGTAGATCTTATCCAGGACGACCGTCTTGCGCGCACTTTGATGTTGCCAACCAAGAGCATAGGCTTCGCGCACCGGCATGATGCAGTAGCAAATCACCAGCAGATTGCCATTTGGCATGACTTCGAAATCATGGTGCAGCACTTCTTTGTCGATCTCGAAATGTTGCATCTGCCATAAGAGTTGACTGTCGGGAGCAAGGGCGGAAATACAGCCGTTTGACCCAATCGGGAAACGGCCATCCATGGTGATCCAGCTTTGCGTGCTGGTGGTCTTGAGCAAGGTGCCATCGGGTTGAAGATACGCGACCGTTGCCTCTGGATGACGATCCAGGGTGGTCCATTCATGCGCGATTTCGCCATGCTCATCCATCAAATAGGTGCGCTGCGATTTTTGCATATCCCCGCGATCACCCACTTCGTGAATGAGCAAATACCCCGGCTGAACGCCAGCGCGCCCCGTCGGTGGCAGCGGACCTGTTATCGCTTTAGCGCGCGTAAATAACTTTCGTTGATAGGCCAGAATTTCAGCAGGCGAGCCCATCGGCATGCGGCGCTCGAAGTGCTTGCCGGGTTGCGGCAGATCATCCTCCAGCGTCACGCAGCCATCGCCGTCTGTATCGAGCGCGCGGATGCGATTGGCGGCATCTGCGATGTCGTCTGGGCCAATCACAAGATCGCCATCCGCATCCAACACTTTGACGATGCCACTGCGCCGCACCAAGCCGGGAATATCCGTCGGCCCGCCAAAATCTTGCTCTTGCAGATAGCCATCCCCATCCAAATCCAAAGCGCGCAAAACCTCGGGCGCGGCGTCGATTTCTTGCGCCGAAAGCACGCCGTCACCGTCACGATCCAAAGCACGGAACAAAGTCCCTGCACGGCGACGCATGTCGAGAAGAATGGCCTTGGCCTCTGCGTCTGAAAGGGTTGGATCTTGCTGCAAATTACGTCCGCCAAGTTGGTTTTGTGCAGACAACCTAGCTCACAAGTGGATCCTTTCGGGGTATGCCGAAACTTCATAGGGATGAATTTTATGCATATCATGCGCAGCGATATCTGGTTTAGACTGGCTGCTAATCCGGCATTTTGACCGGTCTGCTTGGGAGAAGATAATGACATTTGGACTTACACGTCGCGCACTCGGCTTGATCAGTGCCGCTGCTACGATTGCAACGACCTTTTCAACCTCTGCATTCGCGCAAGAAGAGCTTATTTTCAATGTCTTCATTCCGCGTCCCGCACCGCTGTACAAAAACGCGCTTGAGCCTTGGGCACGCGAGGTTGAAGCAGCCTCGAATGGCGCTTTGAAAATCACGATTCCTACAAGCTCGCTGGCGCCGCCAAAGCAACAATACGACATTGTACAAGATGGCGTCGCTGACATCTCTGTCGCGCCATTGGCGTTCAAACGCAAAAAGCTGGGTCTGGATATGTTGGCGGCTTTGCCACTGATTTCCGAGACCGCCAAAGGCGCATCCGTCGCCGCATGGGAAACGCATTTGGCGCACACAAGCGCTGCGGGCCACTGGGATGATTTCGTCCCGCTCACGCTTTTCACCTTGGGCGCGCCCGCCATTTTGTCAAACGCAGGGCCAATCAATTCGACGGATGACTTGAAAGGCTTCAAGATCCTAGCTGTCGGCAAAGACAAGATCGGCACATGGAAGAACCTTGGGGCCACGCCTGTTGGCGGATCGGGTCAAAAACCCTTCGAGGTTGTCTCTTCGGGGGTTGCCGATGGTGCGACGAACCCGCTTGGCACAGCTGTCACACAAGGCCTGCTGGAAGCGACAGAGCACGTCACACTTGTGCCCGGCGGCATGGGAGGGCGCGCAACGTTTGCGCTGTTCATAAGCCGTGATCGCTTTGATGGCCTAAGCGAAGAGGCGCAGAACGCTCTGACCTCGACGTCTGGTGCAGCTTTGGCCGCAAAGATTGGCGGGATCATGGACAAGATCGACGGCTCTGGTTTGAAGAAGTTCCAAGACAAAGGCATCGCGATCCATCAGGCGGACGCAGATTTCGTCGCTCAAATCAATGACGCTGGCGGCTTTATTACCGATGCTTGGAAAGCCACAGCCAGCAAAGCCGGTGTCGATGCGGAGGCCACCCTTGCGCATTTCCGCAATGTCGCAGCCTCGCAGTAAACATAAGTTGGCAGGCTGGTCAAAACTGGCCTGCCCTCTGGTATGACAGACACAACATCCCCCATGACCCGTTGGTCCAACCGCATCACGCGCGCGCTGTCTTATGTGGCCGCAGCAGGCATTTTTGCGCTGATGGGGCTGGTGTTTGTATCTGTGTTCTTTCGCTATGTGCTCAACAGCCCAATCCTCGCGACTGAGGATATGATGGCCATCCTGCTAGGTGTGACGATCTTTACAGCCGTGCCAAATGTCACCCTGTCACGCAGCCATATCACTGTGGAGCTGTTCGTCGCGCCGTTTCGCAAACTCCCCTTGCTTGACCGTGCGCGCAAGATTGTCATCGATCTTGGTGTCGTCGCGATGACCTTTTACATGAGCTATCTTTTGTGGCTGCAAGCCAGCCGCCAATTTGATCGCGAGACTGAAAGCGCTGTGATGGAATGGCCCCTTTGGCCAGCAACAGCCGCCTTCACGATTTTGGTTTTGATCGGGGGCGTCCTGTTTGCGATACGCGTCAGCACTGACAAGGGCAAAAGCGAAGCAAACGGAAGCATAGACCTATGATCGAGCTGGCCATTGGGATTGTCACGCTCCTTTTGCTTGCGGGCGTAGGGTTTCCCTTGGGTTTCTCATTGCTTGCAGTTGGCTCTGTCGGATTTGCGCTGAATCATCCACGCGGGATGGATGCTGCGGCAACCGTCGCTGGGCAGCAAATCCTAGAGCTGGCCGCGAATTTCCAATTCGCTGTGCTGCCGCTGTTCATGCTTATGGGCGTTTTTGTCACCAAGTCGGGCATCGCCGACAATATGTATGATGTCGCCTCAAAGTGGCTTGGCCAACTAAGGGGCGGTCTGGCGCTGTCCACTGTTGCCGCTTGCGGCGGCATGGCGGCGATCTCTGGCTCTTCGATGGCGACAGCCGCGACAATGACCAAAGTCGCGATGCCCGCGATGCGCCGCTACAAATACAACGATGCCTTTTCAGCAGGCACCGTCGCGGCGGGGGGCACGATTGGCATTCTGATCCCCCCCTCTGGCGCGTTAATCATCTACGGGTTGCTAAGCGAGACCGACATCGCGCGTCTGTTCATCGCGGGGCTTATACCGGGCCTGATTTCGGTGCTGTTCTATATCATCGCTATCCAAGTCGTGTGCCGCATCAAACCCGATTGGGCCCCGCGCGGAGATCGCACCACATGGCGCGAAAAGATCATCGGTCTGAAAGACATCTGGTCCGTGATTGCCCTGTTTTCGCTGATCATGGGCGGTATATTTTTCGGTGTTTTCACAGCATCAGAGGGCGGCGGAATTGGCGCAGGTGGCGCCTTGCTGATCGCGATCATGCGCAAACGGATGAGCATCAAGATTTTCATCGACAGCCTTGCCGAAGCGGCAAAGCTGACCGCCACGATCTTTTCCGTTGGATTTGGTGCCCTAACGCTTAACCAGTTCGTTAATATCGTCGGTGCCCCGCAAGAAATCCTCGCGTTCATAGACCAACTTGGCTTTAGCCCTTGGGGCGTGGTTGGATTTATTCTGCTGTGTTTCGTAATCCTTGGCACGGTCATTGATGGGCCTGCGATGATCTTCCTGACAGTGCCTATTTTCGTTCCCGTTATCGATGGCTTGGCCCTGCCGATCGAGCCAGATCTGAAACTGATCTGGTGGGGCATTATCATGGTCGTCGCGGTTGAAATCAGCTTTATCACTCCGCCGATTGGCATGAATGTCTTTGTCATCAAATCGATGCTCCCCGATGTCTCCCTTAGGCAGATTTACTCTGGCATCACCGCTTTCTTTATCGCCGATCTGGCGCGCCTCGCGCTTTTCGTGAGTTGCCCCGGCGTTGTCCTTTGGCTCGTGAAGGTCCTTGCATGACACAGCCCAATATCTTGCTCATCTATGCCGATCAAATGCGCTATGACTGCATGTCGCCCTCGGGCAATAAGATTGTCAAAACCCCGCATTTGCAGCGCCTTGCGAATGAGGGCGTGACTTTTGACAATGCCTTTGCCTCTTATCCTTTGTGCTGCCCTTTTCGCGCTTCGATGATGACAGGGAAATACGCGCAAGGGCACGGCATGACGCAGAACCATTTCCCTTTGCGCAGCGATCAGGAGTTTCTGGGCGAGCGTATGAAAGACGCAGGCTATCAGACGTTTTATGTGGGCAAGTGGCATCTAGAGGGTGGTCCGAAGCCCGGGTTTGTCCCGCCAGAGCGCCGCTTTGGCTTTGACACCTTCGCGGGGTTTAACCGCGGTCACAGCTACCTCGATGGCATCTTTTTTCGCGATACGGATCAACCCTTTCGCTGCCGCCGCTATGAGCCGGATTACCAAACCGATCATCTTTTGGATTTCATCGCAGAGGCCGACAAAGACACGCCATTCTTGGGCTACATTTCCTTCGGCCCGCCGCATCACCCGAATGATATGCCAGAGCATTGGCGCAAGATGTACGACCCAAGCGACATTGAACTGCCTCCCGGAACGCTCAGCGCTGCCGAGCAAGTGCGCATCCAAACGGAGCGCGTCGAGACGGACTGCAATGGCAATATGAAAGCCGCGCTCCGCTCGCGCACAGCATACGGCGCGAAACAGCAGCTAGAGGCGGAAACAGAAGAGGAAAAACGCACCTTTATTGCGGAATACTATGGGATGATTTCTAACATCGATCACAATGTTGGCCGCATTCTGGGCCAGCTTGATCAACTCGGGATCGCAGAGAATACGATGGTGATCTTCTTTTCCGATCACGGCGATATGCTGGGTGAGCATGGGTATTATTGTGGCTACAAGCCGCAAGGCTATCGCAGCGCCATGCAAGTGCCGCTGATCGTGCGCAGCCCGCAACACCCCCAAGGCCAGCGCAGCGATGCATTTGTCGATGTTGCTGTGGACACCTCTGTCACGCTTTTGGAAATTGCAGGCGCAGAGCCCTTCAGCGAAGCCAATGGGCAAAGCTATCAACCCGCGCTCTCGCAACAGGCAAGCACGCGCGAGCGGATCCACTACCAGACCTTTCGCATGGACGATGGCGCATGGGGCGAGTTCACCCCTGTTCCAGAGCGGGGCATTCGCACCAAAAACTGGCTTTATGTGCGCCAACCCAACCGCCGCAAACTGCTGTTTGATCAAAATGCCGATCCGCTTGAGCTGAATAACCTTGCCGACAGCGCTGAACACAGCGCTTTGATGGATGATTTCGATGCGCAAATCAGTGCGCACATGAATGAAACAGGGGATGATTGGGACATACATGCGCAGTTCCCGCCGCCGGATTTCTTGACCCATGAAGCGGCCAAGGACTACCTTGAAAACACGCTTTTGCCGAACGCGATAGAGGTGCCGTGATGAGCCAGCCTAATGTTCTGTTGATCGTCACCGATCATTGGCCCGCCGCCTTGCTTGGTTCTGCAGGGCATCCTGCGATCCACACGCCGGTGCTGGATCAACTTGCGCGCAATGGCGTGCGCTACACCAATTGTTACTCGGAAACCCCTGTGTGCCTGCCCGCGCGGCGCACGATGATGACAGGCTGCACACCGCGCCAACATGGTGATCGCACCTTTCAACCCTACCGCCCAATGGAGCCGCATCTGC
This sequence comes from uncultured Planktotalea sp., assembly GCA_964421835.1. Classification (GTDB taxonomy): domain Bacteria; phylum Pseudomonadota; class Alphaproteobacteria; order Rhodobacterales; family Rhodobacteraceae; genus Planktotalea. The sequence goes on along the minus strand of CAYQZI010000003.1, from coordinate 19,427 downwards.
CCACCATGGCGCAGTGTTTTCGCGATGCGGGCTATCAAGCTTACGGCGTTGGCAAAACCCATACCTATCCGCAAAGGGACCGGATCGGGTTTGACGATATCCAGCTCGATGATGAGGGGCGCACGCTTTATGGCGTGTCGGATGACTACGAAATATTCCTTGGCGATCAGGGCTATGTCGGTCAGCAATTTGGCCATGGCATGTCCAACAACGCGTATCAGGCAACAGCATGGCACCTGCCCGAACGCCTGCACGCGACCAATTGGGCGACAGACACCATGGCGCGCACGATCCGCCGCCGCGACCCGACACGCCCCGGGTTCTGGTATCTGGGCTATCGCCATCCCCATCCCCCGCTTGTGCCACCGCAACGCTTCTTGGATCACTATGCGGATATCGAGATTGATACGCCATTCGAGGGCGATTGGAGCCGCGCGGAGCTGCCCTACAATCTGCAAGGCGTTCAGGCGCGCTCTGTCTATTCCGAGCGGGAAATCCGCTGGGCGCGCCGCGCTTTCTATGCGCTGTGCACCCATATCGATCAGCAGATCGGCCACTTGATCGGAACGATCCGCGAAGAGGGGATATTGGACGAAACCGTGATCATGTTCACCGCCGATCATGGCGACATGCTTGGCAATCACGGCATGTGGGCCAAGCAAACCTTTTATGAAGGTTCGAGCAACGTGCCGATGATTGTTGTGGGTGAAGCGGGCGAGCGGGGCATTGGCTTTGGCAAAACCGATACGCGTTTGACCGGATTGCAGGATATCATGCCAACGCTGCTCGGATTGGCAGGCGTTGACGTGCCAGAGCATCTGGATGGCCGCTCTATGATCGAGGATGATAAGCGCGCACACATGTATGGTGAGTTTGGCGAAGAGCAACACTCCAGCCGCATGATCCGCGACGAGACGCATAAACTGATCTGGTATCCTTGTGGCAATCACTTCCAGCTGTTCGATCTGAGTGAAGACCCCCATGAGATGACCGATCTCGCCAGTGATCCCGCCAGCGCCGATGTGCTCAACGCTCTTAAGGAAAAGCTGCACGCGCAGCTTTATGGCTCTGACGAAAAATGGGTCGAGGGCAATGCTCTGGTGGGCGAGCCCGCGCGCGCCTTTTATCCCGGCCCAAACCGTGGCCTGTCGCTCACGCGTGGCAACCAATGGCCGGTGCCCCCCATCAACAAAAAGGGCGATATGGTCTTTTTTCCCGAAGCCCGCCCAAAGGAGGACCCATGTTAACTGAGACGCAAGTAAAGCAGTTCGACGCTCAAGGCTATTTGGTGATCGACAACCTTGTTGGTCCTAGAACCTTGGAAGCCATCCGCGCCGAGTACGCAGCTTTGGTCGATGACCTCTACCAAGAATGGTACAATGAGGGCAAAGTTGACCATGCCCCTGACACTCTAAGTTTTTGGGAAAAGCTTGACCAAGGCTACGCCAAGGCATTGGACGTGCATCAACCATTGACCATTTGCCTGCCGCATGGCGCCGTTCAAGCCGACAGCCCGATGCATCTTGGACCTGCGATCTTCGATTTGGTGCGGCATCCACGTATTCTTGACAGCGTTGAAGCCTTGCTTGGGCCAGAAATTACAGCCAGCCCGATCCAGCATGTGCGTATCAAACCCCCTCAGGGCGAAGCGCGAAACGACGAGCTGCGCGCCCACGTGGTTGCAACGGATTGGCACCAAGACAAAGGCGTGACCTTGGCCGAAGCAGATGACACAGAGATGGTGACAGTTTGGGTTGCGATCACCGACGCCACATTGGAAAACGGCTGCCTTCAGGTCGCTGGAACAGGAAAAACATCCGATCTTTTGCCCCATTGTTGCAAAAAACAGGTCGCGATTACCGATGAATTTTTGCCCAATGCGGAGCATGTCGTACCAACGCCAGTGCAAGCAGGGGGCGCAGTGTTGTTTCACCCTTTGACGCCGCATTGCTCGCGGCCCAATCTGTCAAACGATTACCGCTGGTCCTTTGATTTACGCTACAATGTGACGGGTCAACCGACAGGGCGTAGCCAATTTCCCGAGATTGTCGTTCGATCAGCACGCGATCCCGGCTCTGTTTTGAACGATTGGCGCGAATGGAAAGACATGTGGGACGCAACGCGCGTGCGATTGGCGCAAGCGCCCTACAAGCCGCAACACCGCTGGGACGTCAACAATCCCTACTGCGCGTAACGGGCCATTGCGGTGCGCAATGCCCCGTTTTTCTAATCATCTAGATCCTCTGCTCATACGGAAATAATCCCGTATGAGCTTGGTGTTTTGGGCAGATGCATCGCGGACTTGAACCGGTTCTACAGCGCAAACCTAAGCGCGATTACATAATCGCAAGATCATTCGCGATTTGGTTAATCGTGATGTCCTCAACCGTCAGCACATCACCATCGCCAAGCGCAAACACAACGTCAGAGCCAACTTCCGTAGCTGTCGCAAGCGCCGCTGCAACGTCGGCAAAGCCGTAATCCAGCAGACGGATCAGATCGACGTTGTTCTGGAAATCCACGACAACATCCGCACCATCGCCATCGTTGAAGATAAACTCATCCACGCCTTTGCCGCCGAGCAGGTTATCATCGCCAGTGCCGCCAATCAGAGTGTCGTTGCCCTTGTGGCCGCGCAAGCGATCCGCGCCGTCGCCGCCCATCAGAATGTTGTCCACGTTGCTACCGAAAATGTAATCGCCAAAGTCCGAGCCCACCACATTCTCGATCGAAGAGAAGGTATCGCCCGCAGCGACCCCCGCAGTGCCACCTGTGAGCAAGTTGAGGTTCACGCGCACAGTGGCGTCCTCGTAATTCGCCTCGTCAATGCCAGAGCCGCCACGAATATCATCCGCGCCCTCACCGCCGATCAGCGTGTCATCGCCATCATCGCCGCGCAGGCGATCATCGCCTTTTGCGCCGTTGATAACGTTCCCTAGCGTATCGCCCACGATGAAGTCACCATGTGCCGAGCCAATAACATTCTCGATATCGGTGTAGGTATCGCCCGCCGCATCACCCGCTGTGCCGCCCGTTTCCATATAAAGGTTCACGCGCACGGACGCGCCGACATAGCTCGCCGTATCAATCCCTTCGCCGCCATCAAGGCTATCTGCGCCAGCACCGCCGACAAGATCGTCGTTGTCATCGCCGCCATTGAGCGTGTCATCGCCTGTATGTCCGCGCAAGCGGTCGTCGCCAAAGCCGCCATTCAGAACGTTCTTTGCGGTGCTTCCAAAGACATAATCATTGAAATCAGAAGCCGTCACATTTTCAACAGAGGAGAACGTATCGCCCGCCGCATCACCCGCTGTGCCGCCTGTTTGCAGGCTCAAGTTCACGCGCACTTCTGCTTCTGCGTAATTCGCTTCGTCAACACCAGAGCCACCGATAAGATTGTCCGCACCAGCACCGCCAATCAGAACATCCCTGCCATTGCCAGCTTTGATAATATCATCGCCGCCGCCACCAGAAAGGGTGTCATACCCATCACCGCCTGTAAGGACGTTGTTATTTTCATCCCCCGTTAGGATATCCGCAAAGTCAGAGCCGATGACATTGGCAAATCCGGTAAAAAAGTCACCGTTCGCGTGACCACCATTGGCATACCCCGAATCCAAGTTAATTTCGACCGCCGCATCCGAGGTCGTATAGGCCAAAGTATCAACGTGCACCGCAGAATAGTTGAACCCATTGCCCCACATGGCATCGCCGCCTGCACCGCCTTCAATACGATCGTCGCCCGCGCCGCCCTCTATTTGGTCATAACCGCTGGTTCCGATGATCGTGTCGTTGCCAGCATCGCCAAACACACCGGTAAAGACGTTGCCGCCCATGGTGATATGATCATCGCCCGAGCTGCCCTCAAACAGTCCAAACCCGAGTGTTGTGCCAGTAAACGTATCTGTGATGCCGTCTCGCGTAGAGGTCCCTGCCCCAAGGTCGGCCACCAAACTACCGGAACCAAAGAAGCTGACTTGGTAGAAACCAGCGCCATTCAGATCAAAGGCTTTTGCGCCAGATCCAGCCTCGATCTCGATCCGAGTGTAGTTGGCGTCATAGGTGTCATCGATGAAGATGTCTGTGGCTGCAGAGGCAGCGAAGTTGAGCAGGAACCGCGTGCCCTCGCCTTGGAATGCGGTCAACACATCTTCAAGGTCGTAGCTAACAATACCAGAGGTGCCCAACACCACCCCATTGCTATCAATCACGCGTAATTCGGTGACAACGCCGTTCTCTAGATCGAGGTTGTTGCCATCTGGACCAAAATCTGTGCCAAACGCTTGGAACACGTTCATATCTTCGTCTGTAAACTCGATCAGCGTTTCCGAGAAAAACGACGGTACATTCGCGTTATCCAAATCAAAGAACGCTGATAGCGACGCATAGACAGCCGCGATCTGACCAATCGTCGCTGCTTCGCCAATAAAGTCCAAGAAGGGTCTGTTCAAACCGGTGAAGGACACAAGAAGCGTGCTGTTGTTTGGGTCAAACAGCTCCAATCCCGTCATTGTGCCGCCTGTGACCAACCCGTCAGAATAGGTGATTCCTGTCCCAACAAGCCGCGTGTGCGTTCCGTCGGCGTTCAGAAAAACCAGACTTGTCGATGAGGCGCTAACGACGGTGTTGGACAAGCTAAACACTTCGTTCCAGTTTCCATAAGGCATTGATAAATCCAATCATTTAAACAAGCTGAAAAATTAAATCACGGATATGTCAAACCAGAGTGTAAATCAACACGCTTGCCCTGTACGTTTGCCCTGTGCAAATTCCAGCGCCAGATCATCAATCCAACGCGTGCGCTTTCTCAAAAGCAGCACAGGGCGATTAAGTACCACAGGTTAAATCTCGTTATCGGTTTGCCAAGGCGCACCTTGTTATTTCCTGCTCCAGCGCGCGCTCTATTCCTCTCTTTGCGCTCTTAGCCCAGCGAAATAGGCCCAAAAGGATAGCACCACAGCGGCAGAAGATACGATCGTCATCACCGTGCCGGGTACGAAATGCACAAAGCCGCCAAGGTCCATAAAAACGAAGTAGCCGACATCTGTGATCCACCCGACGATTGCAGTCATGAAAATCGCCACAGCAGATTGCCGCCAGATATAGACACCACCCACAACAGTGAAGGCCCCGATCCAGAGAAGATTAAACCCGTGTTGGTTGATCACGGCACCAACGGCGGGATGAAAATCAGCAGCAATCAGCGCAGGGTCAACCGCGTCCGCAATCCCTGCGACTGCGCCCGCCGCATCTTGGCTGATTGTCATCACACCAGCAAACATATGAACCAGCCCCCATATGACCCAAAGGCCAGCGGCAGTTTTAAGCAGAAGCGACGTTGTAGAGTAGGTCATGAGATGTTCCTTTCGGGGTTTATTCAGCTGTTGGCAGGGCCTTTTGGAAGGCGACAATGGCCTCTCGCAATTCCAGGGCCAGCTCGGGTGTTTTCAACCTGTTCGTGTCCACGTCGAAGTGTTCTGGGAAAGGGCCGAAGTTAAATGAGGACGCTATGTTCGCACCAAAGCGAGGAAAGCTGTCCAAGGCCGTTGCAAGCACATTGGCGCCGCCGCGTCCGCCCATGGATGTCGCCATGACGAGCACAGGCCGATCTTGGAAAATCTTCATCTCGATACGGCTGGACCAGTCAAAGATATTCTTGAACGCTGCGGTATAAGTGCCGTTATACTCCGCCATTGAAATCAGGATCCCGTCAGCGGCGCCAAGCTTGTCGAAGAACTCATGCGCGAGCTGGGGAATGCCCAGCGCTTCACGCTCGGGGCTATAGATGGGCATTTCATAGTCATTGAGGTCGAGAACCTCTATTTCGACAGGGGCTTTGAATTCATCTTGCAGGATCTTGGCCGCATGCAAAACAAGGCGCTTGTTGATGGATTGCGTGCTATTGCTGGCTGCAAAAACGATGATGTTAGAACGTTGTGACATAGCGATTTCCAATCAGATTCAAGATGCGGCGTTGCGGTCTAGAATGAGAAGATGCGTCAGCACGGCCCCGACATAGGCGCGTGTGAGAAGGGCGCGAAGGCCGAGCGATAAGTGACTCATGTCTATTTTCCTACTTTGATCGTTTTCGGATATCCGTTAAGTGCTATGTAACTTCAGTGCGCACAATGCGCTTAAATCCGCATTTAATGCGCGCAAAATGAGCATAAGAAAAATGGACAAATGGGCAGAGCTTCGCACCGCTTATCAAGTTGCCAAATTGGGCACCGTCAGCGCAGCGGCGGACAGGCTCGGTTTTCACCGCGCGACAGTGAACCGTCACATCGATGTGCTCGAAGCAGAGCTGGGTGGGCGCGTCTTTATCCGACATGCGCGGGGTTATGCACTTACGGAACTTGGCGAAGATGTGCTGCGCGTGGCACAGAAGACGGAAGAGCTAACAGACGATCTTTCGGGCCGCATTGCTGGCGCAAAAGCGGCAATAACAGGGGAGATCAAGCTCACAATCTTGGCTCCGTTTGCCGGATTTCTGATGGGTGCAATCGCAAGTTTCAGAGCGTCCAATCCCAAGTGTCAGGTTCAGATAGACGCCAGCGAAGACCTTGCGCGGCTTGAATACGGCGAAGCCCACATCGCGCTGCGCGCAGGCGGCAAGCCAGATCATCCCGACTATGTTGTCAGCAGCTTTGAGCGGGTTGGTTTCAACCTTTATGCGCATGACAGCTACATCAACCTGCATGGCCTGCCAAAGGATGAAAGGGATTTGGATCGCCATCGCTTCGTTGTTCCCCCAAGCGGTAGCCGCTTGCCATTTGAACCTTGGATAAACGACCACATTCGCACGGATCGGATCGCGCTGACCTCTCGCAATATCGAGGTCAACACAGCCGCGATAACTGTTGGCATAGGTATCGGGTTTTTGAGCGATCATGAGGCACAAAGCTTCAGTAATCTCGAACGCGTGCTTCGACCTAACAAAGCTTGGAGTGTACCGCTTTGGCTCGTGACCCATGTGGATCTGCACAGAACAGAAAAAGTGCAGGCGATGCTAAAGCATTTAAAGTCGAACCGCGATACGTACCTACAGAATGCGGCCATGTCCTAATAGCGTTCGAAAACGGATCAACGGCGCTGTCAGCAACATATTGCAGCTTACTTCATCATCTTCTAACTATGTCTAAATATTAATCGCAAACCGCGCTAACGTCGCTTTATTGTGCGGTGAATATTGGTAAACGCTGATTCTGATCGTAGATCTGGGAACCGGACTGCGTGTTTGTCTTAGTCGAGCCGATGAGATTCGAAACTCAGATGATGATGACACAAGGAGAAAACATGTCTTTTCACAAAGCGTTACTCGCGGCCGCAATTACCGCATTCTCGACGCCCGTATTTGCACAAACGGACGTGCCATTCGCGCTGGATTGGAAATTTGAAGGGCCATCTGCGCCTTATTTCCATGCTCTAGACGCCGGATACTTTACAGACGCGGGCATGACCGTAACGATCAGCGAAGGTGCGGGTTCGCTCGACGCGATTCCTAAAGTTGCAACTGGCGCTTTCCCCATTGGCTTTGCGGACATCAATTCATTGATGCGCTTCTTGGACCAGAACCCAGGCGCGCCTGTGACCGCGGTCATGATGGTGTACGACAAACCCCCATTTGCAGTCGTTGGCCGTGCGTCCTTGGGCGTGACCACACCTGCCGATCTGGAAGGTAAAATTCTGGGTGCCCCACCCCCCGATGGCGCATGGGCTCAGTTCCCGATCTTCGCTGCTGAAACAGGCATCGACGCAAGCGCAATCACGGTAGAACCTGTTGGTTTCCCAACGCGCGAGCCGATGCTTGCGGAAGGAAATGTTGCGGCGATCACAGGATTTTCATTTTCCTCCACGCTCAACCTGAAACGTCTTGGCGTTCCTGCGGATGATATCTCTGTGCTGTTGATGGCCGATTACGGCGTTGATCTTTATGGCAATGCAATCATCGTGAACACCGACTTCGCTGCAGCGAACCCTGAATTGGTCACCGGTTTCCTAAGTGCCGTTGCGATGGGTTGGAAAGATGCGATTGCGACGCCAGATGCGGCCATCGAAGCCCTGATGAAGCGCAACCCCGCCGCAGATTCCGCGCTTGAAACAGAGCGTTTGCAGATGGCGATTGATGCCAACGTACTGACAGATTTCGTTATGACAAACGGGATCGGCTCTATCGACGCTGAGCGCATGAGCAGCGCAATTGAGCAGACAAAATCGGTCTACGAGTTCCAAAACGAGCCAGACCCAGCGCTTTATTTTGACTCAAGCTTTCTGCCAACAGATGGCAGCTTGATGCTGAAGTAACCAAACTTTCAGGTCGCCAGTGCTCAGCTGGCGGCCTGTTTTCAAAAGGGCAGTCTCATCAAAAACCTCATAGAAATCAAAGGTGTGAGCCACACCTATCAAACCGCCAGCGGGCCATTGCCTGTGTTGGACGGATTGGATGTTAGCGTGCCAGAGGGCACGTTTGCCGCTGTTGTTGGCCCATCTGGATGCGGAAAATCCACGCTTACCAAATTGGTGGCGGGGCTGATGAAACCCGACGAGGGCGAAGTCTGGCTCCATGGCGAGCGAGTAAAAGGACCGCGCAAAACGGTTGGCATGGCCTTTCAAAACCCTGTTTTGTTGGAATGGCGCACCATCCTGGACAATGTGATCCTACCGCTGGAAATCGTTGCACCCACAATGCCCAAAGCGAACCGCGTGGCCCGCGCGATGGAATTGCTCGAGATGGTTGGGTTGCTCGGCTTTGAAAACAAGCGGCCCTCAGAGCTGTCCGGCGGCATGCGCCAGCGCGCATCTTTGTGCCGATCTTTGGTGCATAAGCCCGATGTTTTGATTTTGGATGAACCTTTTGGCGCTCTCGATGCCTTCACCCGCGAAGATCTATGGCAAACCATGCGCGATCTGCGCCGCGCTGAACCCTTCACCGCCGTTCTGATCACCCATGATCTGCGCGAAAGCGTCTTTCTTGGCGATCAAGTCATCGTGCTGTCGGGTCGCCCAGCGCGTACTCAATACGTCATGGATGTCGATCTTCCCGAAGATCGCACGCTTGATGTTCTATTCACCCCGCAGGCGGCGGACATGCTGCATATCTTGCGCGATCAAATCAAAATCGCCCAAGGCCGCGACGTGGAGGCTCACTGATGTACGGAAAAATCGCGACGCCAATCCTTGCTGTGATTATCTTTTTGGGTCTTTGGGAACTCCTTGTTTGGGCGAACGGATGGCCGAACTACAAGATGGCCTCACCGTCCGATCTGCCGCCCGCATTCTGGAAATACAAAGAGCTGTTTTTCACCATGGGATGGCAGACGCTTTGGCGGACAGTTGCGGGGCTGATGTTGGCGGTGGTCTTTGGAACCTTGATCGGAATGATCATCGGTTTCTCGCGGATCGCGCGCGATGCGCTTTATCCGCTGTTGATTGGCTTTAACGCCATCCCCAAGGCGACGTTGGTGCCTGTTATCTCGCTGATCTTTATCGGCCAGCATGATTTCAACACGGTTCTGATGGCCTTTATGATTTCGTTTTTCCCTATCGCAGTTTCCGTCGGCATCGGCCTATCGACGTTAGAGCCGGAATATCGCGACATTCTGCGCGCACTTGGCGCGACGCGGTTCACCATCTTTCGAAAGATCGCTTTGCCAAAAACATTGCCCGAGTTCTTTGGCGCGCTGAAAGTCTCTGCGACCTTGGCGTTCATCGGCACAAACCTCGTGGAAATCGTTAGCCCGCATGGGCGCGGCCTTGGGGCGTTGTTCAAATCCGGCGAAACAAACGGGGATTATCCATTGATGTTTGCGGTCCTCATCGCGCTCGCCTTCCTTGGTATCGTTTTGTACTACGCCGTGATCTTTCTTGAGCGCGTATTTGCAGGCTGGGCAGATCGCGAAGGCAGCTAATTTTCAGAGCGTCTCAGGACACTGTTGCATCCCTTGCTCTGGACTAAGGTCAGGACCCATGAATTGGCAAAGCTTCGAATTTGAGTTTAAAGGGCAAGATGAAGCCTAAAGCGTTTTGAACATCACAAGCGCATCGATCATACCGTCTTTAGGATGATCGAAAGCCCGTGGCAGGCGGCCTACAATGTCAAAACCAGCGCGCTGCCAGATGTCGACAGCGCGGCTGTTGTTGGCAAGCACAAAGTTGAATTGCATCGCCTTATAGCCAGAGGTCTTGGCCCGGCTCAACGCATCCGCGAGCATTGCGCGCGCAATGCCTTTGCCCGCCGCATTCGGCCCCGTG
>CAYQZI010000003.1:3053-9076 GCA_964421835.1 uncultured Planktotalea sp. | reverse complement strand
CGCATCCGCGAGCATTGCGCGCGCAATGCCTTTGCCCGCCGCATTCGGCCCCGTGATAAAGCCGCAATTGCACACATGCGCGCCCCCGCCCTGAGCGTTGGTTTTAAGGTAGTAGGTCCCAAGACGCACGCCGTCTTGCTCGATCACAAAGCAGCCAGCATCTGCACCTGTCCAATAGGAAAGCGCGCGTTGCTCAGAAATATCTGGATCGATCGCATAGGTTTCGCCTGCGCGGAAAACCGGCTTAAGCATGCTCCACAGAACTGGATGATCTTGAGGGGTGACGGGGCGTATATGCATGGAAACGGCTCTTTTAGGGTCTTTGGGTGGAGACACGCTTGATTTACATCACAAAGGGCGCAAGTGTGAAGCCATGACGGATCAATCCCCCATCCCGCTGCACCCGAAACCTGCTCAATTGCAAGTCGCGTTCCACCGCACAGAGCTAGGGCCAATCATGTCGCTCTATGGGCAAATGGTGGCCGCCGGCGAGTGGCGCGATTACGGGATTTCCTGCCTTAAAGACCTTGCCGTGTTTTCCGTGTTTAAGCGCACGGCTGAAAACCCGCTCTACCGGATCGAGAAACGCCCCAAATTGCGCAACAAACAAGGGCAATATGCTGTCGTTGGTATGGATGGGCAAATTCTGAAACGCGGGAATGATCTCAGGGCAGTGCTGCGCGTGCTTGAGCGTAAGCTGATCCGCGCGGTGGATTAGAACTCTTAAAGCCGCGCGTGACGCGTGATTTCGCCATCCCCTTGCTCTGAGATACGGGCGATTGCGACATCAAGGCCTTCAAGAACTACAGCCATATGATGCGCATTGGCGTGGATCAGGGTTTTCGCATCGGCCAGCATCGCAACGTGACCTTTCCAGAACAGCACATCGCCCGCTTTGGGATTGCCATTGACGGTGCGCCCGAGGCTTGCCTCTTGTAGATCGCTGTCACCCGCGCACGCGATGCCGCAGGCAGTGAGCGCCGCTTGGATCAGGCCAGAGCAGTCGATCCCGAAGCGCGAGTTACCGCCCCAAAGATAAGGCGTGCCCAGAAAGAGACGCGCCACCTGCGAAGGCGCGCGTTCCACATCGCCAAGCGCGCTTAAGTGTTGCCGTGGCACAAACCCAAAGGGGGTTTGCGCGAAGCGCGCGTGCATTTCCAGAACTGTCAACTTGCTGCCAAAGCTCAGCGGCGCAAGATCGCGGGATTTGAAGTTTGGCTCTTCGTAGATGTGACTTGATGGGGCAGTCACCCAATGGCTTGCGGGTTCCGCCTCTGTCAAATGAGCGTTTTTGACATATCCGCAATAGCAGTCCTTGTCCGCTTGGATAAACGCGAAACCATTGTGGTTTTCGTATACGTTAAGTGTTTCCCCCATCAGCAACTGGCGATCTCGTGGGCCACCCGGCGCGCGCAAAAGATCGGCAACAGGCACAGACACCTGACGCGCCGCCCCCTTCACATAAGCATCCGCTGCAATTTGACCGCGCAAGCTTTCGCAGGCCACGCGCCCGTTTGAAGGGGTGAGACGCGGATCGTTCATGATTTTAAGATATCTGGTAGGGCTGCAAACAAAGCCCGTGTTGCTTGACCAACGCCGCCTTTAGGTCGTGCAGGCGCGGCGCTGGGTTGCCAGCCGTAGATGTCGAAATGCATGTAGTTTGGCGTCTCGCTCACGAAGCGGCGCAGGAACAGCGCAGCCGTGATCGACCCGGCAAAGCCACCCTTTGGCGCATTGTCTAAATCTGCGATGCCCGGCTCGATCATGCTTTCATATGGGTCCCAGAAAGGCATGCGCCAGACAGGATCTTGCACCGTCCGCGCAGCTGTCTCGAGCGCCAAAGCACTGCCATCGCTCTGCGCATAAAAAGGGGCAAGGTCGGGGCCAACGGCGACGCGCGCAGCGCCTGTAAGGGTCGCCATAGAGATAATCGCATCGGGTTTTTCTTCATCCGCAAGCGCAAGCGCATCGCCAAGAACCAAGCGGCCCTCCGCATCGGTGTTGTTGATCTCTACCGTCAAACCTTTGCGCGAATTCAGGATGTCGCCGGGGCGAAACGCATCGGCGCTGACGGAATTTTCCACCGCCGGGATAAGCACGCGCAATTGCACGGACGTGCCGAGCGACATGATCATATGCGCAAGACCAAGCACCGCCGCTGCGCCGCCCATGTCCTTTTTCATCAAGCCCATGGATGCACCAGGTTTGAGGTTTAACCCACCTGTGTCAAAACACACCCCTTTGCCAACCAACGTCAGTTTAGACCCAGATGTGCCCCAGCGCATGTCGATCAATCGTGGAGCACGCGACGCCGCGCGGCCAACCGCGTGAATCATCGGGAAATTTTGCGCGAGCAATGCATCGCCTTCGATCACTGAGATCTGCGCGCTGTGCGTTTTTGCAAGCGCACGCGCTGCACTTTCAAGATCAGGAGGCCCCATGTCAGAGGCAGGCGTGTTGATCAAATCACGCGTCAGCGCTTCGCCATTTGCGATGGCTTCGATCTGGGATGCCTCGATTACGTCTGGGCAGATGAGTTGGGCCATTTGGCGCTCTTGCGATTTATATCGGTCAAACTGATAGCCCGCCAAAAGCCACCCCAAAAGTTCTGCATTGAGCGGCGCGCCTGTTAGATCTGTCTCTAGATGAAAGCACTGCTCTGGCAATGACGCGCGTGCAGCAGCAAGGGCAAAGCGCGTTCTTTTGCGCGCTTTTTCCGTTCCATATCCGACCAGCACGCCGGCAATCTCTCCGCTGGCAGAAGGCAGGATCAGGGATTTACCAAAGCCTGCGGAAAACCCCGATGCACTCACCCATGTTTGTACCTGCTGCGACTGCGTTTCGAGCCATTTGGGTAACCCATCTGCATCAAGCAACGTTAAGGGCAGGCTATCAGTATCGCGCGCGGCAAAAGTCAGGAGCATGGGGCATTCTTTCGTTCGTTTCGAATGCCGCCAAGCTATCTGCTTCGCTCTGCCCTGCAAGCGCTGAATTTATGGCGCGCCAAAGCTTGCCAAGTGGATTTGCTTAGACCGTGATATCTTGCAGGTCCCAAATCGCCGTCAACGATTGATCTGAACAGCGGATCAAGCGCGCAAACGTTGCGCCAAGCGCGATCCAATCACCGCGCTCAAGACAGATCAGCACATCGCTCGCCACGCGTGACACCGTGTTCAAGCCAACCTGATCAGCAATCCGAACCAAAGAGCGCATTGTATTCGCAAGCTCGACAGGCGAGCCTGCTTCATACAGCGTTTCACCTTGTTTGATACGAATGGCCATTTCCTCCATCGCGCGGCTCAACACATTATCTGCCTCCACTTCCCCAAGCGTGACATAGAGCTTTTCCAGCTGTTCCGCATCAAGACGAGCACTTTCGCGCGGCAGCATCCTAGTTACATGTTCCATCGTCTAATCCCAATTTCGCCCCCACGACACATCCTCTATGCGCGAACGTCCTTCCCAAAAGGTTGACGCGGCGCGCTCTTTTCTCTCGAAATTATTCTAAATCCAGCGTATCGCAGGCGGAACACGATGAAGGCGGACCTAAGTATGAGCCATGCGAAACCACTCCCAAGCTACCTTGTGCAGCGTTACCAAGGTTGGAAAGCAACGACACATTCAGAGAACCGCGCATGGTACAAGCGGCTCGCGACAGAGGGTCAACGCCCGCGCGCGATGGTAATTTCTTGCTGTGACAGCCGCGTTCATGTGACGTCTATTTTTGGTGCAGATCAGGGCGAGTTTTTCATTCATCGCAACATCGCAAATCTGGTGCCTGCCTATGCCCCTGATGGCGATCACCATGGCACCTCTGCCGCCGTTGAATATGCTGTTACTGCGTTGAAAGTGGCTCATATTATCGTGCTGGGTCACTCTAGCTGCGGTGGCGTTCAGGGCTGTTTGGACATGTGCACAGGCAAGGCTCCAGAGCTGGAAGAAAAGACTAGTTTTGTAGGGCGTTGGATGGATATTTTGCGCCCCGGCTTTGAGCGCGTCAGTGCCGAGCACAAAGGCGACGGCATGGCCACTGCGCTGGAAAAAGAAGCCGTCGCTGTGTCTGTGGATAACCTGATGACCTTTCCCTTCATCGCATCTGCTGTCGAAACGGGTGATCTGTCACTGCACGGTCTTTGGACCGACATTGGAGAGGGCACATTAGAGGGTCTTGATTCAAATAGTCGGGAATTTTCTCCGATTTGATCTTTATCTCGACGATTAATACCCCATTTGAATCGAAATCCACCTACCCACGTATTTGTGCGCATATGGAGCTTTGATCATGGACGTCCTTTCGCTGGCGGCTGACACGCTGGTTACGCCTATCGTACTTTCCTTTGTCCTGGGCCTGTTTGCAGCGCTTGTACGATCCGATCTGAGCATTCCCGAAGCGATTGCCAAAGGCATGTCGCTTTATTTACTCTTCGCGATTGGCTTCAAAGGCGGGGTGAGCGTTGCAGATCATGGCATTGATCTGACGCTTGGTGTGACCCTGCTTGCGGGAATTATCCTCTCGGCTGCTATTCCCCTGATCGCCTATGCTGTCCTGCGCCTTATGAGCGCGCTGAGCGCGCTGGATGCGGCAGCGGTTGCGGGGCATTATGGCTCTATTTCTATCGTGACGTTTGTCGCCTCGACCTCTGTGCTGGAAAGCCAGGGCATTGCTTATGACGGATATATGGTCGCCGTCGCAGCCGCGATGGAAGCCCCTGCAATCCTCTCTGCGCTGTGGCTCGTGACGCGCACCAAGGGCGGCGGCAAGATGGAGCCAGAGCTGTGGCGCGAGATCCTGCTGAATGGCTCGATTGTATTGCTGATTGGTTCTTTTGTCATCGGCATGATCACCGGTGAAGAAGGGCTGAAAGAAATCGCACCGCTGGTGATTGCACCCTTCAAAGGGGTACTGTGCCTGTTTCTTTTGGACATGGGCATTATCGCCGGACGTGGCCTGCGCAAAGGGCGCGGTGTGCTCGATGCCGGGGCTTTGGCGTTTGGCATTGTGATGCCGCTGCTTGGGAGCGTACTTGGCCTTGGCGCTGCGATGCTCATTGGCCTTTCGCTGGGCAGCGCGCTGCTTCTGATGGTGCTTTGCGCCTCTGCTTCATACATCGCCGTGCCTGCTGCGATGCGCGTCGCGCTGCCAGAGGCGAACCCTTCTGTCTATCTCACCCTTTCTTTGGGTGTGACCTTTCCGTTCAACTTGACCCTTGGCATTCCGCTGTACCTCGCGCTTGCCTCTGCCGTGATTGGAGGCTGATCTGATGCAAACCCACAAAGCGAAACGCGTTGTCATAACGATCGAAAAAATCATGCTGTCCCGCCTAACCACTGCCATCGAAAAGGCAGATGTATCTGGCTATTCGATCTTGCCTGTGTTCGGTGGATCAGGCCGCTCGGGAGCATGGACACGCGAGGATAACATTGGCCGCGGCGATGGCATGGTGCAGGTGATCTGCATCATTAGACCCGAACGTCAGGATGAATTGCTAAATGCCGCGTTTGAAGTGGTCGAGCGGCACATTGGCGTGGTGACAATTACGGATTGCGAAGTCTTGCGAGCAGAGCGGTTTTAACCAAGTTTTTACGATGATGTGAAAACGCTGCTGCATGTCTATGCAAACCGTAACCCTGAAACTTCCCGATGTGATGCTGCAAGCTGCCGAGAAATTGGCAAAACAGAATAATGTGACGATCGGGCAGATCGTGCGCGATCTGCTTGTCCGTGAAATGAGGAACGCCAATCGCGCGAAGACGTCCGGCAGGACGGATGAGGAACTCCTCGCATCTTTACAAACGCTCCTCGCATCCGACATGGCAGCTGCGTCAAGTTGGACCGATCTTGCAGAGCGTTTGGAAAACCATGGTTACAAACTGCGTCCCTCAGGCGGTGGCCTTACCCTGCATCGCAGCGCCTGTGAGGCGCGGCTGTGCAAAGCATCCGAGCTCGGCCTCGCCTATGGCACCCTCGTGCGCCGGTTTGGCGCAGCGATGCCCGGTCACCCTCATGGGGTCATGCCGGGCCA
>CAYQZI010000003.1:0-2953 GCA_964421835.1 uncultured Planktotalea sp. | reverse complement strand
GGCGCTTCACGCAGGATATCGCGCGCTTCATCTTCATCAAGGAAGTCCTCAAATTCGATGTTCACCGCTTCAGAGTGACCGACAAACACAGGCACACGCACACATGTCGCTGTCACCTTGATCGCAGGATCGACGATTTTCTTCGTCTCCGCGACCATCTTCCACTCTTCTTTGGTCTCACCGCTGTCCATGAATGCATCGATGTGCGGGATTACGTTGAAAGCAATCTGCTTGGTAAACGCTTTCGGCGGCTTGTCATCTGTTGGATTGTAGATCGACTTTGTTTGATCCCAAAGCTCGTCCGCGCCTGCTTTGCCAGCGCCAGACACAGACTGATAGGTCGAGACAACAACACGCTTGATGCGCGCGCGATCATGCAAAGGCTTCAACGCCACAACCATTTGCGCCGTCGAGCAGTTAGGATTCGCGATGATGTTCTTCTTTGCATAATCGTGAATCGCTTCTGGATTCACCTCTGGCACGATAAGCGGAACATCCGGATCATAGCGGTAAAGCGAGGAATTATCGATCACAACACAGCCTGCTTTCGCAGCCACTGGCGCGTATTGCTTGGTGGCTTCAGAACCAACTGCAAACAACGCAATATCCCATCCCGTGAAGTCAAACGTGTCTAAGTCTTTCGTCTTCAACGTTTTTTCACCAAAGCTGACTTCCGTACCCATGGATTTACGGCTTGCCAAAACAGCGAGCTCATCCACTGGGAACGCGCGTTCATCCAGGATGTTCAACATTTCACGGCCCACATTGCCTGTGGCGCCAACGACGACGACTTTATACCCCATGGGGTTTCTCCTTTACGGGTTTCGCTCGTGCGGGCATGTGCCCACCAGCGCGGCTGCTATACGCGGATATCTGTCTTTCGAAAAGGGGTGCCTGCGCTGCGATGCAGCGAATGTGATCTAATCAATACGATCTTCGCTGAACGCATAAATCGCAACACCGATAGCAAGCATGATCGCAAAGAAAAGAAAGATCATTTGGTACGGGTCTGCCACATTGCTTGCACTCGGTGCCAAAGACGCATGCATCCGTCCAGAAATCACCTGCCAAAGGCCAACCCCGCCAATCCCAAAGAGGTTCATCAAGGTCACCCCGCGCCCCACAAGATGCGCGGGAATAAAGGCCCTTCCATGTGCCATCAGCAGCGGAAAGGACACGCCAAAAAAGCCAGCAGCGGCGAAAAGCGCAACCGCGCTCCAATAGCCCTGCGCCACGCCAAGGCCAAGCAAAAAGCAGATCAAACACGCCATGGCATTGCCACCAAGCGCCACCCATTTGCGCGTCCCTAAAATGCGATCAAGCGGGCCATAAGCAAAGGTCCCAGCGATCATCGCGCAGCCCATCCAAAGGCTCGCAATCCCAGCGTCGCCGCCAAATACATCCGTCACATAAGGCCCAATCCACAGCCCGCGCATCGCACCTGCAGGGGCGTAGTAGACCAACATCAGCGGTAAAATGAACCAAAGCGCGCGGATCTTGAAAAGATCAAACACAGATCCTTTCACATCGCTCTCAGCCTTTGGCGGATCTTTAACGACAGTCCAAATCCCAATTGAAATAAGAACAGTCACGCCCGCCAACACCCAAAGCGTCTCGCGCCAGCCAAACATATCAACCGCCATCGTCAAAGGCACGGATCCCGCCAGATTGCCAAGGGATCCGACCCCAATCATCACAGCGCCAAGCGTGGCAAACATCGCGGCTGGATACATGCGCGCGAACAGAAAGAAGCTCGCCATCAGCACAGGCGCGCAGCCAATCCCAATCAACAACATTGCGATATTGATATGCAGTGGTGTGCTCGCCAACGCGAAAACAGCAGCGCCCCCAGCTCCACCAATCAGCAACAAAACTGAACATGTCCGTCGCGGCCCAAGCGTATCAAGCGCCAGCCCCACAGGAATTTGCATCGCCGCAAAGGACAAAAACCAAAGCCCCGAAGCCGTCGCCAACATATCAGGCGTCGCACCCAAGTCAGCGCCTAGAACCTCGGTCAAAACGGCAAGGAAAGCGCGGTAAAATTGACTCAAAACATATGCAAGACACAGAAGGATCAGACCAAAGTTCATAAGCGCTCACATTTTCATCAATTGAGGGCTTTGAGTGCCTGACAAAGCAAAAAGAAACAAGCGACCTTCAACGCGCATAAGTCGTCTTCATCTTGCCTTTAAACTCCGGGGGTCTGGGGGCTGGCCCCCAGCGGATCGGATTGCGCAAGCAATTCGAAATCAGATATTATCTTCACCCAACTTCGGCGAGGGTCGATCCAGCGCCAGTTCAGCATCTGAAAACACATACGGCGAACGCACACCTGCGATCCCGCCAAGCTCTACTTGCATTCCGCGCGCCTTAATCTGGGGATCGTTCAACATCTCACCCATGTCATTGATCGGTCCCGCTGGCACGCCTTGTGCTTCACAAGCTGCCAACAATTCGACCTTGGACATGCGAGATGTTTGTTCTGTCAAAAGCCGCGTCATCTCATCACGATTGGCAATGCGATCCGCATTCGTAGCAAAGCGTGCTTCAAAGCCCATCGCCTCGATACCCAACAAAGCACAAAGCCGTTGGTATTGGGGATCATTACCAGTCGCGATAATGATATGCCCATCGCGGCAATCAAACACCTGATAGGGCGTAAGGTTCATATGCGCATTGCCCATCATCCCCGGCGCGTCACCCGTCGTAAGATAGTTCATTGCTTGGTTCGCCGTCACAGCCGCCGCCACATCGAGCAAAGCCATATCAATATGCTGGCCTTTACCCGTCGCATGGCGTTGATGCACAGCCGCGAGAATACCAGAGACCGCGTAGACACCCGTAAAGATATCCGTAATCGCGACACCTGATTTTTGCGGCTGGCCACCGGGTTCGCCAGTGATGGACATCAAACCTGACATGCCTTGAATAATGAAGTCATACCCCGCGCGGT
>CAYQZI010000002.1:30120-56642 GCA_964421835.1 uncultured Planktotalea sp. | reverse complement strand
GCCGCATCAGCGCCAACAACAGTCGCGCCAAGCCGCGCCATGGGTTCAGAGAGCAAGCCACCACCGCACCCGATATCCAATATGCGCAAGCCCTTGAAGGGTTCGGGTGACGTGAGATCTCGGTCAAACTCACCAGCGATCTGGCTGGTCAGGTAATCCAAGCGGCAGGGATTAAGCATGTGCAGGGGTTTGAATTTCCCCTTCGGATCCCACCATTCAGCGGCCATCGCTTCGAACTTTGCGACCTCGGAAGGGTCTACTGTGGTTTGGGCGGCTTGCATTCCTGTCTCCATGTGCTCATCTGGGCCAAACGGGCCTTCAAAGGGTTATATAGGATGGATCTCGACAAAATCTCTGGCCAAAAGAGCGCGGTTCAATATTTGTACCCGCCGATTGATCCTTTTGATCAGCGTATGATGGAAATGGAAGGTGGCCACAGCATTTATGTTGAGCAATGTGGCAACGAGGCTGGCATCCCCGTGATTGTGCTACACGGTGGTCCGGGGGGTGGTTGTAGCCCTGCGATGCGACGTTATTTTGATCCTGCTATTTATAGGGTTGTTCTGTTTGATCAGCGCGGCTGTGGGCGTTCAAGGCCCCATGCATCTGTTGAGAATAACACGACATGGGATTTGGTGGCGGACATAGAGCGCATTCGCGAAGCGCTGGGCATTGAGCAATTCATTGTCTTTGGCGGCAGCTGGGGCGCGACGCTTGCGCTTATCTATGCGGAAACCCATCCCGAAAATGTGAGTCATCTTGTGTTGCGCGGCGTTTTCCTTGCGACGCAACGCGAGCTGGATTGGTTCTATGGCGGCGGCGCTGGGCAGTTCTGGCCTGAAACCTGGGCGAATTTTCTGCGTTTGGTGCCAAAGGATGAGCGCGATGATCTGATTGGTGCCTATCACAGACGGTTGTTTAGCGGTGATTATCAGCTTGAAACGCGCTTTGCTAAAGCTTGGTCGAGTTGGGAAAATGCGTTGGCCTCGGTTTACTCTAATGGGCGCAGCGGTGATGCGCCGGGCGAGTATGCGCGCGCCTTTGCGAGGTTAGAGAATCATTATTTCGTGCATGGGGCATTCTTGGGAAGTGATGGTTGGATTTTGGAGAATGTGGATCGCATCAGTCATATCCCAAGCGTGATCGTTCAGGGACGCTATGATATGATTTGCCCGCCGAAGTCCGCCTATGATCTGACGCAGAATTGGCCGAATGCAGAGCTTCGCATGGTGCGAAATGCAGGTCATGCGCTGAGCGAGCCGGGGATCAGCGCAGAGCTGGTGCGCGCGATGGATCAGATTGGCGAGAGTTTAGGATAAAAAGACCGCCCGGTGAGAGGGCGGCCTTAACTGAGAACTCGTTATCACAAGAAAGGAAATACACGTTTTAAGCGTTATTCCCAGCCACATACTAAACCCAAGCGGGATTTGCTCTCAACACGTAATTATACATGCTCCGCATCAAATAGCGATTGCGTTAGTCATATGTGGCCTTGCGGACTCAGTTACTCTTGTCTATATGGCGTTTAACAGCGGCGCGGCTGGGTCCAAACCAACCGCTCCACCGGAACTTCTGTAACGGGCCGTGCGCCCGTTTTTTTGTGCCCAGACACTGGGTTGGATGAGTCATGAACAACGATTTGATTGCGAAAGCTGCTATCGACCAACGCCTTGCTGGCATCATCACGCCTGTGATCGAAGATCTTGGGTTTGAGCTGGTGCGCGTGCGTTTGATGTCTGGCAAGACGACGACTTTGCAGATTATGGCAGAACGTCCTGAGGGGGGCATTGAAGTTGATCAATGTGCGCAGATCAGCACGGCGATTGGTGCGACGCTTGATGTGGAAGACCCAATTGTGGACGAGTACACGCTTGAAGTCTCAAGCCCCGGTATTGATCGTCCTTTAACACGTCTTAAAGACTTTGCGACGTTTGAAGGTTATGAAGCCAAAATTGAAACGACTGAGCTGATAGATGGTCGCCGTCGTTTCAAGGGTGAGCTTGCAGGTGTTGAAGGCAATGATGTGCTGATCAACATCGAAGAAGGCACAGTTGGTTTGAACTTTGATTGGCTCAGCGATGCCAAGCTGGTCCTGACGGATGAGTTGATCACAGAAATGCTACGTCAGCGCAAAGCCGCAGGCGATATTAACGAAGATGAATTTGACGAAATTGAAACGGATGACACACCGTTGTCGGAGGAGAAATAACCATGGCTATCACCTCAGCAAACCAGCTTGAGCTGCTCCAAACCGCAGAAGCGGTTGCGCGCGAAAAGATGATTGATCCGGGTCTTGTGATCGAGGCCATGGAAGAAAGTCTCGCACGTGCGGCCAAGTCGCGATACGGCGCTGAAATGGACATCCGTGTTGCGATTGACCGCAAGACAGGCCGCGCGACATTCACACGTGTACGCACGGTTGTGGAGGATGAAGAGCTTGAGAACTATCAGGCGGAATTCACTGTCGAGCAAGCCAAGCAATATATGGAAAACCCAGAAGTTGGCGCGACGTTCGTCGAGGAAGTTCCCCCAGTTGAAATGGGCCGTATTGCTGCGCAGTCTGCAAAGCAGGTTATCTTGCAGAAGGTTCGTGAAGCAGAGCGTGATCGTCAGTTCGAAGAGTTCCAAGATCGCGCAGGCACAATCATCAATGGTGTTGTAAAGCGTGAAGAGTACGGCAACGTGATTGTTGACGTAGGTCGTGGCGAAGGCATTCTGCGCCGCAACGAAAAAATCGGCCGCGAAAGCTATCGCCCGAATGATCGTATCCGCTGCTTTATTAAAGATGTACGCCGTGAAGCGCGTGGCCCACAGATTTTCCTGTCTCGTACAGCGCCAGAGTTCATGGCCGAACTGTTCAAGATGGAAGTGCCAGAGATTTACGACAACATCATCGAGATCAAAGCCGTTGCTCGTGACCCCGGTTCGCGCGCGAAGATTGCTGTGATTTCACATGACGGCTCGATTGATCCTGTCGGTGCCTGTGTTGGTATGCGCGGTTCGCGCGTTCAGGCTGTTGTAAACGAACTACAGGGCGAAAAGATCGACATCATTCCTTGGAACGAAGATCAGCCAACATTCTTGGTAAACGCGCTTCAGCCTGCAGAGGTGAGCAAAGTTGTTCTCGACGAAGAAGCAGGCAAGATCGAAGTTGTTGTACCTGATGAGCAGCTATCTTTGGCGATTGGTCGCCGTGGGCAGAACGTGCGTTTGGCGTCTCAGCTAACCAACCTCGACATCGACATTATGACAGAAGAAGAAGAGAGCAAGCGCCGCCAGGCCGAGTTCGAACTTCGCACGAAGCTCTTCATGGGTGCCTTGGATGTGGATGAATTCTTTGCCCAGCTTCTGGTTTCTGAAGGCTTCACCAACCTTGAAGAAGTCGCCTATGTTGAGATCGACGAACTACTGGTCATCGACGGTGTTGACGAAGATACCGCTGGCGAATTGCAGACACGTGCGCGCGAGTATCTGGAAGCGCAAGCTGCGGCTGCTCTTGAAAAGGCCCGTTCCCTTGGTGCGGAGGACAGCTTGATCACATTTGAGGGCCTTACGGCTCAGATGGTTGAGGTCTTGGCTGAGGACGGCGTAAAAACGCTCGAAGATTTCGCGACTTGTGCGGATTGGGAATTGGCAGGTGGCTGGACCACTGTCGATGGCGAGCGTGTCAAGGACGATGGCTTGCTAGAGAAATTTGGAATGGAGCTCGAGGAAGCTCAGACCATGATTATGACAGCACGCGTTCTACTTGGTTGGGTTGACCCTGCTGAGTTGGAAGCCGCGGCTGAAGACGACGACGCTGAAACAACTGAGGAAGCTGAGGTCTGATCTCAGGCTTCAGAGGGTTCTTAGAGTGACGCGCGGCGGCACATCCAAAGATCGGTCCAACGGACCAGAGCGCCAGTGTATTGCGACACGGGAAACTCTCCCTGTGTCTCGCATGATCCGCTTTGTCGTTGGGCCAGATTCGCAGATTGTTCCTGATGTTTTGGGAAAACTGCCCGGACGTGGTATATGGGTTTCTGCGGATAGAGCTGCGCTTGAGAAAGCGAGCAGTAAGAACTTGTTTGCGCGCAGTGCCAAGATGCCTGTGAAGGTGCCAGATGATTTGGTTGACGAAGTCGAAGCGCAAGTGACGCGTCGTTTGGTGGAGCTGATCAGTTTGGCACGCAAAGGCGGCGGCGCTGTTGCAGGATACGAAAAGGTCAAAAGCTGGCTGATGAATGAAGAAGCGGAAGTGCTCATTCAAGCAAGCGACGGATCAGAGCGCGGCAAGTCGAAATTAAGTACGCCGCATTACGGCAGTTTCATCGGTTGGTTAACGGCAGATGAGCTAGGATTGGCCTTTGGGCGACAGACTGTGATACATGGCGCGCTAAGCGCTGGTGGACTCACCTCTCGTGTAGTAGAGGAAGCCCAAAGATTAAAAGCGATACGAGAAGTAGCGACGGCAGGGGCCGTCCGAAAGGAAAAGACAGCTAAATGAGCGATAACGACGGCAAAAAGACATTGGGATTGCGCGGCACCGGCTCGCGTCCCTCTAATGTAAAGCAAAGTTTCAGCCACGGCCGCACGAAAAATGTCGTCGTTGAGACGAAGCGCAAGCGCATTGTTGTGCCGAAGCCCGGGGCTGTAAAGCCTGCGGGTGGTGGCGCTGTAGCTGGCGGTAACCCGGCAAAACGTCCTGCTGGCATCACAGATGTAGAGATGGAGCGCCGCCTTAAAGCGGTGCAAGCTGCGAAAGCACGCGAAGTCGAAGACGCCGCACGCCGTGAAGCCGAAGAGAAAGCGCGCGCAGAAGAGCGTGATCGCCGCCGTGCAGAGGCAGAAGCGAAAGAAGCAGAAGAGCGCGAGCGCGCAGAGCGTGCCAAGGCGAAAGCTGAAGCAGAAGAAGCGGCCAAGCGTGCAGCAGAGGACGCGGCGCGCGTTGCAGCAGCGCCAGTGGCGGACAAACCTGTTCCTGCATCACGTCCTGCTCCGAACAAGCCAGCGCCAGCAGCGACCCCTCGCAAAGCAGATCGCGAGCGCGATCAGCGTAATCAGCGCGGCAAAGGCGGCGCGAACGATGGTCGTCGCAGCGGCAAGCTGACATTGAACCAAGCGCTTGGTGGTGGTGATGGCCGCCACAAGTCCATGGCTGCGATGAAGCGCAAGCAAGAGCGCGCGCGTCAAAAGGCGATGGGCGGCACGGTTGAGCGTGAAAAGATTATTCGCGATGTTCAATTGCCTCCGGCGATTGTTGTGTCCGAGCTGGCCGCGCGTATGGCCGAAAAGACAGGCGCAGTCGTGAAAGCTCTGATGACCAACGGTATGATGGTTACGCAGAACGAAACGATTGATGCTGACACAGCGGAACTGATCATCGAAGAGTTCGGCCATAAGGTTGTGCGTGTTTCTGACGCGGACGTTGAAGACGTGATCACAGAGGTTGTTGACGACGAGAAAGATCTTGTCGGTCGTCCGCCGATCATCACGATCATGGGCCACGTTGACCACGGTAAAACCTCGCTCCTTGATGCGATCCGTAATGCGAAAGTTGTTGCTGGCGAAGCTGGTGGCATTACACAGCACATCGGTGCGTATCAGGTCACGACAGACAATGGCGCTGTTCTGAGTTTCCTTGATACTCCGGGTCACGCGGCGTTTACGTCTATGCGGTCTCGCGGTGCTCAGGTCACGGATATCGTTGTTCTGGTTGTTGCAGCCGATGACGCGGTTATGCCGCAAACCATCGAAGCGATTAACCACGCGAAAGCGGCAGAAGTCCCGATGATTGTTGCGATCAACAAAATCGACCGCCCTGAAGCGAACCCAGACAAAGTGCGCACAGATTTGCTTCAGCACGAAGTGATCGTTGAGAAGATGTCCGGTGATGTTCAAGACGTCGAAGTCTCTGCGATCACAGGTCAGGGTCTTGATCAGTTGCTTGAAGCGATTGCATTGCAGTCCGAGATTCTTGAACTCAAAGCGAACCCAGATCGTGCTGCTGTTGGCGCTGTTATTGAAGCACAGCTTGACGTGGGTCGCGGCCCTGTTGCGACTGTTCTTGTTCAGACGGGTACACTTCGCGTTGGCGATATCTTCGTTGTAGGTGAGCAGCACGGTAAGGTCCGTGCGCTGATCAATGATCACGGTGAGCGCGTTAAAGAAGCGGGTCCGTCGGTTCCTGTGGAGGTTCTTGGCCTGAACGGTACACCCGAAGCGGGCGACGTTTTGAACGTGGTGGATACGGATGCGCAAGCGCGTGAAATCGCGGAATACCGCGAGAAAGCTGCGAAAGACAAACGCGCAGCTGCGGGCGCTGCAACGACGCTAGAGCAGTTGATGGCAAACGCCAAAGCGGATGAGAACGTTTCTGAGATGCCAATCTTGGTAAAAGCTGACGTTCAGGGTTCTGCGGAAGCGATTGTTCAGGCGATGGCGAAAATCGGCAACGACGAAGTGCGCGTTCGCGTGCTGCACTCTGGTGTTGGCGCGATTACGGAAAGCGACATTGGTCTGGCCGAAGCGTCTGGTGCGCCGATCATGGGCTTTAACGTGCGTGCGAATGCCTCTGCGCGGAACACGGCGAACCAAAAGGGCGTCGAAATTCGCTACTACTCGATCATTTATGATCTCGTGGATGACGTGAAAGCGGCAGCCTCTGGCCTGCTGTCTGCGGAGATCCGCGAGAACTTTATCGGGTATGCGAATATCAAAGAGGTCTTTAAAGTTACTGGCATCGGCAAAGTCGCTGGCTGTCTTGTGACCGAAGGTGTTGCGCGCCGTTCTGCGGGTGTGCGCTTGCTGCGTGATAACGTTGTGATCCACGAGGGCACGCTGAAAACGCTCAAGCGTTTCAAAGACGAGGTTGCGGAGGTGCAGTCTGGTCAGGAATGCGGCATGGCGTTTGAGAATTACGATGATATCCGCGCGGATGACGTGATCGAAATCTTTGAGCGTGAGGAAGTCGAGCGTAGCCTCGACTAACTTCGCCGGAGTTTGGACAAGAAAAAGGGGCTCAAGCATTGCTTGGGCCCCTTTTCTACGTGTGATGCTATTTTAAAAGCGTGCGTTATGCAGCTGTTGAAATGGGCTGACCTGCAAAGTCGCGATCACCAACAGAAACAACGATGCGCCCATCGTTAAGCGCACGAACAAAAGTGCCCTGAACCTGAACGCAAGTACCCATAATGATTGTACGAAGCATGGTATTCTCCCCCAAGAAGCTGACATTTGATCAGCGCATGCAATATTGATGCCTCAAGCTGTCACAAAATTGTTAACGATTCCATAACAATTTTCGCAAATTTGAGGTTTTGTCGGGGGCTTTCCCCTTTAAAGCCAATCACGCAGGATCGGAATCAAGGGAATATCTGCTTCAGGCATAGGATATTTGTTTAAATCCCGTGCATGAACCCACTTAAGCGCCTGATTCTCACGCGATTGCGGAATCCACTCCCACTTGCGGCAGGCAAAGAGCGGCATAAGCAGGTGGAAGCTATCATAGGTGTGGCTGGCAAAGGTCAAAGGGGCGAGGCAGCTTGCCCATGTGTCGATCCCAAGCTCTTCCTGCAATTCACGGATAAGGGCTGCTTCGGGGGTTTCACCCGCCTCTACTTTACCACCAGGAAATTCCCAAAGACCGGCCATGGATTTGCCCTCGGGGCGCTGTCCGAGCAGAACACGGCCATCCACGTCGATTAGCGCAACAGCGCTGACAAGAACAGTTTTCATGAGCGATAGTCCGCGTTGATGGTGATATAGCCATGGGTCAAATCGCAGGTCCAAACGGTGCTTTTGCCAGAGCCAAGTCCCAGATCAACGCTGATTATCAAGTTTTGCTGTTTCATGTAGGCGGCGCCATCCTCTTCGCGGTAGTCGGGGCTCACCCATCCTTTGTCTGCAACAAGGACATCGCCAAAGCGAATGCTGAGCAAGTCGCGATCCGCCGCAGCACCAGATTTACCAATGGCCATAACGATGCGGCCCCAATTGGGATCTTCGCCAGCGATAGCGGTTTTTACCAATGGTGAATTGGCGACGGCCAAAGCGTGGGTGCGCGCCTCTGCGTCGGAAATCGCGCCTGCGATCTGGATCTCGACCAGCTTTGTTGCGCCTTCGCCGTCGCGCACAACTTGCAAGGCAAGGTCTTTCATCACGCAATGCAATGCGCTTTTGAAGGCAGCGTTGCCAGTGACATCAGCATCGCTGGCAGCAGTGGCAGCGACTAAAAGCGAATCAGAAGTGGACGTATCACTATCAACGGTGATGGAGTTGAAGGTGATTTCATTTAGCTCAGACACCATCCCCTGTAGCTCAGAACGCGCGATTTTTGCATCGGTGAAAATGTAAACAAGCATCGTGGCCATGTCTGGCGCGATCATGCCCGAACCTTTGGCGATGCCTGCGATAGAGACTGTTTTGCCGTTCACATCGATCTGTGCGCCGGCACCCTTGGCGAAAGTGTCGGTGGTGCGAATGGCCTCAGCGGCGGGTTCTATCGCGCGCTCATCCAGCGTCGCTTTCAGCTCGGCTATCTTCGCGGTGATCCTATCGTGCGCTAGCGGTTCACCAATAACGCCTGTGGAAGAGGAAAAGACGCGCGTTTCCGGTAGATCGAGAATATCTGCAACGGCCATTGTAACGGCTTTGGTTGCTTCAATACCGTTCTTACCAGTGAAGGCATTCGCATTGCCGGAGTTCACGATGATCGCAGCGCCAGCATTGCTTTCGAGGCCAATTTTCGCTTGGCAGTCGAGCACAGGCGCCGCGCGCGTCGAGGATTTGGTGAACACACCCGCAACAGCGCTACCGGGTGCAAGTTGCGCGAGCATCACATCGGTGCGCCCTTGGTATTTTACCCCTGCAGCGACAGCGGCAAAAGACACGCCGCCAATCAACGGCAAATTGGGAAACTGCTCCGGCGCAAGCGGGGAGCGGGGCGGCGTGCCTGCCATATCTTATTTCTCCAGAAGAGTGAGGTCTTTGAGTTGGGACACATCGATCTTGTCGAGGTCCGTGCGAGAAATCGTAGCGCCCGCGGTCAGCTCTTCGATATAGGCGTCAACAACGTTCAAGCGGACCTGCTGCTCAAGCTCTTCGCGCACATCGTCGATTTTTGGCGCGTCTTTAGAGCGTGTGTCGTTAAGCTTGATCACATGCCAGCCAAACTGCGTTTGTACGGGAGCAGAGATCGCGCCAGCGTCCATTTCTTTCACAGCGTTCTCAAAGGCAGGCACCATTTGACCAACGCCAAACCAGCCAAGCGCACCGCCGCGTGGGCCGGAAGGGCCGGTTGATTTTGCCTGCGCAAGCTCTGCGAAATCAGCGCCGCCCTCTAACTCTGCGACAAGGGCGAGTGCTTCTTCTTCGGTTTCGACCAGAATGTGCGAAGCATCAAATTCGCGTTCAGGTGCTGTGCCGCCATAGGTTTCAGCGTAAGCGGCTTGAACCGCCTCTTCTGTCACTGCGCCCTCTAGTGCTTTGTCCATATGCTCGGCTGCCATGAGCGCCCGCTGCTCGTTTTCGAGCGCGAGGCGAACACGGCTGGGTATGTTGCCGCCCTCTTGATCGGCCAGAACCGTTTGCTGAATGACCTGATCGAGAATGCCGTTAAACAGCACGTCATCTGGCAAATTGCGGTATTGATCCGGCAAGCTTGAACGCACAACGATCATGTGACCCATTGTGATGTCCTTGCCGTTTACAGTGGCTATGACCTGATCTGCGCCTTCTTCGGCATGAAGTGGCAGTGCGAGCAGTGCTGTGGTGGCAACTGCGCCCAAAAATGAAGTGCGTTTTAACATCGTTTTTCCCTTGTTTCTCGCGGCTTTCGCGCGCGCCGTTGACACTGGCATACCCGCCCCTTACATCGCTTTAAGGCCACGGCTCTAGCCGTCTTTCACCCCTTTATCTATGGGTTGCGTGCAGGGCGAGCAAGCAGAGCCTGAGCACAAAGACGTCAAGGATGGATGAGCGCGATGCTAGGACTTGGAAAAATCACCAAAAAGATCTTCGGAACGCCGAATGATCGCAAAGTGAAAGCCACGCGTGGGCTGGTTGAACAGATCAACGCGCTGGAGCCAGAGTTCGAAAAACTCAGCGACGCCGGATTGATTGAAAAGACGCAAGAGCTGAAGAAACGCGCTTTTGACGGCGAAAGCCTTGATGATTTGTTGCCAGAAGCGTTCGCAAACTGCCGTGAAGGTGCGCGTCGCGCCCTTGGTCTGCGTGCCTTTGATACGCAGTTGATGGGTGGGATCTTTCTGCATCAGGGCAATATTTCAGAAATGAAAACAGGGGAAGGCAAAACCCTTGTTGCGACCTTGCCTGCCTATCTGAATGCGCTCACAGGCAAGGGTGTGCATGTTGTTACGGTGAACGACTACCTCGCCAAGCGCGACGCGGAATGGATGAGCAAAGTTTTCGCGATGCTGGGTCTGACCACAGGTGTCGTTTATCCACAGCAGCCTGACGACGAAAAGAAAGCGGCTTATGCCTGCGATGTGACCTACGCCACGAACAATGAGCTGGGATTTGACTATCTGCGTGACAACATGAAGTCCGAACTGTCTCAGATGTTCCAGCGCGAGCATAACTTTGCGATCGTGGACGAGGTGGATTCGATCCTGATCGACGAAGCGCGGACACCTTTGATTATCTCGGGCCCTGCTGCTGATCGCTCTGAGCTGTATCTTGCGATTGATCTGGTCATTCCTGAACTGACTGAAGAGCACTATGAGCTGGACGAGAAGACGCGTAACGTGTCCTACACTGAAGAAGGCAATGAGTTTCTTGAGAAGCTTTTGCTAGAGAAGGGTCTGCTTGAAGAGGGTGCGACGCTTTACGATCCTGAAAGCACAACGCTTGTACACCACGTAAACCAAGGTTTGCGCGCGCATAAGCTGTTTGAGAAAGACAAAGAATACATCGTACGCGATGGCGAGGTCGTTCTGATCGACGAATTTACAGGCCGCATGATGAGCGGTCGCCGTTTGTCTGATGGTCTGCACCAAGCGATTGAAGCGAAGGAAGGCTGCCCAATTCAGCCAGAGAACGTCACACTCGCTTCTGTTACTTTCCAGAACTACTTCCGTCTTTATAACAAGCTATCTGGCATGACCGGTACGGCGATGACCGAAGCGGAAGAATTCTCTGAGATTTATGGACTTGGCGTTGTAGAGGTGCCAACGAACCGCCCAATCGCACGTGTTGACGAGCACGATCAAGTGTTCCGCACCGCGAAAGAGAAATACATTGAAATCGTCAATGTCGTGAAGGAAGCGCAAGAAAAGGGTCAACCTTGCCTTGTTGGTACGACATCGATTGAGAAGTCTGAATTCCTCTCCAATATGCTGAACGAAGCAGGTTTGGCGCATAACGTTTTGAACGCGCGTCAGCACGAGCAAGAAGCGCAGATTGTTGGCGATGCAGGTAAGCTTGGCGCGATTACGATTGCGACGAACATGGCTGGCCGCGGCACAGACATTCAGCTTGGCGGCAACGTCGAGCTAAAGGTACTTGAAGCGCTGGCGGCAGAGCCTGACGCAGATCCCGAAGCGGTGCGCAAGCGCATCGAGGACGAGCATCAGTCTTGGCGTCAAAAGGTGCTTGATGCAGGTGGACTTTATATCATTGCGACAGAGCGCCATGAAAGCCGACGTATCGACAATCAGCTGCGCGGTCGTTCTGGTCGTCAAGGTGATCCGGGCCGCTCTGCGTTCTTCCTATCCTTAGATGATGATCTGATGCGCATCTTTGGGTCTGAGCGTTTGGACAAGGTGCTGAACACGCTTGGTATGAAAGAGGGCGAAGCAATTGTGCACCCTTGGGTCAACAAATCCCTTGAGCGCGCGCAGGCGAAGGTCGAAGGCCGTAACTTTGACATTCGTAAGCAGCTTTTGAAGTTTGATGATGTGATGAACGACCAGCGTAAAGTGATCTTTGCGCAGCGTCGTGAGATCATGGAATCTGAAGATGTGTCAGAGATTACACAGGACATGCGGTATCAGGTAATTGACGACTTGATCGATCAATACATGCCACCAAAATCCTATGCCGATCAGTGGGATATGGATGGTTTGCATGGCGCGGTTGCCGAAGCCGTCAACATTGATGTGCCGGTGCAAGAATGGGGCGTTGAAGAAGGTGCGGATGATGATGTGATCCGCGAACGCCTTGAAAAAGCAGCAGATGAAGCGATTGCGCAGAAAGTCGCGGCCTTTGGCCCTGACAACATGCGCCAAATTGAAAAGCAGATGCTATTGCAGACAATTGACGGCAAGTGGCGCGAGCATCTTGTGACGCTTGAGCACCTGCGCTCTGTTGTGGGTTTCCGTGGTTATGCGCAGCGTGATCCGCTCAATGAGTATAAGAATGAAAGCTTCCAACTGTTCGAGAGCATGCTGGATGGCTTGCGCACCGAAGTGACGCAGAAGCTTGGCCAAGTGCGCCCAATGACGGAAGAAGAGCAAGCTCAGATGGTTGCCGATTTCCAAGCGCAGCAGGCAGCAATGCAAGATGCGGGCTCTGAGGCATCTTCCGAAGCGTCGCAAGCGCCGGAGCCTGCGGTTGAAGGTTTTGATGAAAACGACAGTTCCACATGGGGCAATCCGGGCCGGAATGACCCGTGCCCTTGCGGCTCTGGCAAGAAGTTCAAGCATTGCCACGGTAAGCTGGCTTAGTCCCAATTAAGTCACAATTTGGAACGGCGGTCTGAAAGAGTCCTTGCCGCCGTCCCATTCTCGCCCTGTTTGAGGGCGATCACCTCTCCGAACGAATTTCCTCTCGGAGGGCGAGACAATGGACATCAAACGAATCGTAATGGCGGGCGGCGTGCTTGCAACGGCAGGGGCCATTGGCTTTGTCATGCAGAACGGCGAGTCAGCGAAAGCGCGCTATGCGGCGGCGCCTGTGCCGGATATTTCAGGCACTCAAAGCGATCCGCTTGAAGTCACAGATATCAAACTCACCTCTGCCGCCGCTGGACCAAACGCAAGCGCGCCCCAATCCGAAGAAATCACCTATGACGTCATTTCCGAGGCCGTCGAAGCCCCGATGAAAAAGATCGAAGAGCCGCAAGTCAGAACCGCTGCGCTGGGCGACATCACACTTTCAAGCACTGCAGAGGCCGAGATCGAAGAGCCTGAAATCGCTGGCCCTGCATCGCTGTGCGACATCACCATGAGCGCCGCACCGTCTGTCGCCGCGATGGTGGATGTGTCGTTAAAGGCAGAGTGCTACCCAAATGAACGCGTCACGTTTCACCACAATGGGATGATGTTTACCCATGCCACTGATGACACCGGCGCGCTTGATCTGAGTATCCCCGCTTTGGCGAAAAACGCTGTGATCATCGTTGCCTTTGCCAACGGCGAAGGCGCGCTTGCGAGCGCGAAAGTGCCGGACCTTGCCCAGTTTGACCGAATGGTTGTGCAGTCCAAAGCAAAGGGCAATCTGCATATCAACGCCTTTGAATTTGGTGCCAACTTTCGTGAAGATGGCCACGTGAGCATGAAATCCGAGCGCACGCATGAACATGCTGTGCAAGGCGTAGGTGGCTTCATCACGATGCTTGGTGACAAGGACCAAGGCGAGGCGCTGGTTGCTGAAGTCTATACCTTCCCCACAAGCGAATCGTTGATCGAGGGTGATGTGCATGTCTCTGTTGATGCAAATGTGACAGCCGCCAATTGTGGTCTGCGCATCGAAGCGCAAACGCTTGAAGTGAACCGTGCCGGCAAGATGAAGGTCCAAGACCTGAGCCTGCCTATTCCCGGCTGCGACGCCGTTGGCGATTTTCTGGTGTTGCAAAACCTGATACAAGACCTGAAAGTCGCACGTAACTAAGCGTGCGGCAGTCGGGACACTTGAGTGATGATGGTACAACGTGCGGCGGGTCTCGCCGCATTTTTTGTTTGGACGCTGTTGGCGCCGCTCGCGGCGCAGGATGTGACTTTGACCTCGCCCGATGGCTCTGTCGAGGTGAACGGAACGCTGCTTGGCTTTGATGGCGAGTTCTACCGAGTCGAAACGATTTATGGCGAGCTGACGGTTGACGGCTCTGGTGTGAATTGCGCCGGGCCTGCGTGCCCTGATTTGCAGAACTACGTCGCCGAGCTTTCTATCTCTGGCTCTTCCACCATTGGCGAAGTGCTCATGCCTGCACTGATCGAGGGGTTCGCGCTGCGCAATGGCTATGTGGCCAAGCGTGAGCGCTTGGACCAAACGCATTTCACCTATAGTTTGCGCAACAAGGCGGATGATGCATTGCTTGGCAAATTTGCCTTTCGCGTGACAAACACGGACGAAGGGTTCGCTGATCTGCTTGCGGATGAAGCCGATATCGTGATGTCGCTTCGCGAAATTCGGCTGACTGAAAACCGCCGCGCGAATGAGGCGGGTTTGGGCGATTTGCGAGGTCCTAACCGCAGCCGCGTTCTTGCGCTTGATGCGATGGTGCCCATAACAGCGCCGGGCAATCCGGTTGATGCGATTTCGCCAGCCACACTCGCGCGGGTGTTTGCGGGGCGGGTGACGAATTGGAAAGATCTTGGCGGTCCTGATGCGCCGATTTCTGTGCATCTGCGCGATGCCAAGTCGGGTCTGTCACAAGCGGTTCAGGATCGTTTGATGGGCCCAGCGGCGCTGGTCTTGGAGAGTGGTATTGTCCGGCACACCAGCAACAAAGCCCTGACCCAAGCGGTGACAGATGATCCTTTTGCGATTGGCATTTCAAGCTATTCCGAGACTGGAAATGCGGATGTAATGGTCCTTACGGGCACTTGCGGCTTTTCGCTGCGTGCGGGGCGCGTCACGATCAAGACAGAGGACTATCCGCTGACTGCGCCCATGTTCCTTTATATTCCAGCGCGCCGCTTGCCTAAACTGGCGCGGGAATTTTTGACATACACGCGCTCGCCTTCTGCGCAGATTGTTATCCGCCGCGCAGGTTTTGTGGACCAAGCGCCAGAGGAATTGTCGATCAATCAGCAAGGGGATCGCTTTGCCAACGCGATTTCCCTGATTGGAACAGAGGTGGTTTTGAGTGATTTAAAGCGCTTGGTCACCGTTTTGTCGCCTATGAAGCGGCTCAGCACATCGTTTCGTTTTCGCACAGGCTCTAGCGCGCTGGATGCGCAGTCTTTGTCCAACGTGCAACAGCTCGCGCGGGCGATTGAAACCGGCGTTTATGATGAACGCTCTGTGACCTTCGTGGGGTTCAGTGACGGTCAAGGACCCGCTGATGGCAACAAACGCATTGCTTTAAGGCGCGCGAACACAGTGCTGGCCGCTGTCAAAAAGGCCGCTGAAACTGTAGATTTGGACACACTCGATGTCTCTGTTGAGGCCTTTGGTGAAGCGCTGCCCATGGCTTGTGATGACAGCGCATGGGGCAGACAAGTTAATCGCCGCGTCGAGATTTGGGTACGTTAAAGCAACCCTTCACTCATAAAACTCGTTTCTCCACTTGCTCCAATAATCAAATGATCATGCAAAGTAATCGACAGGCTGTCAGCGGCTTGTTTGATCAGCTTTGTCATCTCTATATCGCTGGCCGAAGGGCTAGGATCACCAGAGGGATGATTGTGAACAAGGATGATCGCGCAGGAATTCAACTCTAATGCGCGTTTCAGAACTTCGCGTGGATAGACGGGCACATGATCGACAGTGCCTACGCCCATCACCTCGTCCGCGATCAGCATGTTGCGGCGATCTAGATAGAGCACATGGAACTCTTCGGTTTCCTTGTGTGCAAGAGCGGTGCGGCAGTAAGTCAGCACAGCATCCCAGCTTGAAATCAGCGGGCGATGCGCGATACGCGCTTTCGCCATGCGTTTGGAGGCACCAAACACCAGCTTCAAATCTTGCGCTGCGTTAACCCCGATCAACGTTTCAAGTCGCGCGGTATCGGCCGCCAATGCGCTGGCGATGTCGCCAAATTCCGCAAGCGTTTTCGTTACCAATGGGCGTGTATCGCTGCGCGGCGTACTTTTAAGGAGTAAAAGCTCTAACATTTCCGCGTCGCTAAGGTGCTCGGTTCCATGATCTTGGAACCTGCCGCGCAAGGCAATGTGGTGATCGCGAAGCTTACTATCATAAAGCCCAAGGCGTTTGCGCCCCACTTTATCCGCATGTCGCGGGTTGAAAGCGGGGGCGG
The DNA here is from genome assembly GCA_964421835.1 of uncultured Planktotalea sp. Taxonomy (GTDB): domain Bacteria; phylum Pseudomonadota; class Alphaproteobacteria; order Rhodobacterales; family Rhodobacteraceae; genus Planktotalea. The sequence continues at coordinate 40,501 of CAYQZI010000002.1, read as the reverse complement.
TGATATCGGTGAATTGTGTGTGTTGAATGCTCATACCCACCTTGATCAACCGATTCGATAAATTTTTAATTAATGTACGAAAAAGCCCGGCACTGCGGGGCAGGCCGGGCGTAATAATTGCTTGGAAAAAGGGTTTTAGCCTTTCATGCCATCCCAAAAGGACTTCACAGTCGAAAAGAAGCTGCTGCTTTCAGGGTTGTTGTCCTCGGAGAGGTCTTCAAATTCCCGCAGCAATTCTTTCTGACGGCTGGTCAGGTTTACAGGCGTTTCCACCGCAAGCTCGATGAACATATCCCCGGCACCCCCACCGCGCAGCGCCGGCATACCCTTGCTGCGCAGACGCATTTGACGGCCAGATTGACTGCCAGCGGGGATCTTTACCCGGCTTCGTCCGCCATCGATCGTTGGCACTTCGATATCTCCGCCAAGCGCGGCGGAGGACATAGAGACGGGGACATTGCAGAACAGGTTCACGCCTTCGCGCTCAAACAGCTTGTGCTTGCTGACCTCAATAAAGATGTAAAGATCACCAGATGGACCGCCGCGCATACCGGCCTCGCCTTCGCCGCTCAGACGAATGCGGGTGCCTGTTTCAACGCCTGCTGGGATGTTCACGCTTAGCGCGCGCTCTTTCTCTACACGGCCTTGGCCAGAGCAAGATTTACAAGGATTTTTGATGATTTGACCCATGCCGGAACAGGTCGGACATGTGCGCTCAACGGTAAAGAAACCTTGCTGTGCGCGCACCTTACCCATGCCGGAACAGGTTGGGCAATTTGTTGGCTCGGCGCCGCCATCCGCGCCTGTGCCTTCGCAACTGCTACAGTTCACAGCTGTTGGAACATTGATCGTCTTTTGCAGGCCGCTGAACGCTTCTTCGAGCGTGACGCGCATGTTAAAGCGTAAATCTGAGCCGCGTGCCGCACGGTTTCGACCGCCGCCACCGCGTTGACCGCCGCCCATGAAATCACCGAAGAGGTCATCGAAGACGTCTGAAAAGGCGGATGAGAAATCGCCCTGACCGCCGCCAGGTCGACCACCGCCGCCACCCATGCCACCCTCAAAGGCCGCGTGACCATAGCGGTCATACGCAGCTTTCTTCTCAGGATCCTTCAGAACTTCGTGGGCTTCATTTGCCTCTTTGAACTGTTCTTCCGCTTTGGGGTTGTCGGCATTGCGATCTGGATGGAGTTCTTTGGCTTTCTTGCGATAGCCCTTTTTGATCTCGTCCGCAGATGCGCCTTTGGCGATGCCTAGGACGTCGTAATAGTCTCGTTTTGACATGTCAGATCCTCCTTTGAGGAAACGCATTGGGCCGGCACTGATTTAACAGACCGGCCCATTAGGAGTGTTGGCCGCGCGCAACGCGAGCCTTACCCGCGCTTTTCGTCTTCGTTCAGATCTTCGAAGTCGGCATCAACGATGTCGTCCTCACCAGGACCAGCGTCTGCAGCCATTGGCTCGTCATCTGCTTCGTCTTGCGATGCTTTGTAGATGGCTTCGCCCAGCTTCATAGCTGCTTCTGTGACGTTCTGAATGCCGGATTTGATCTTATCCGCGTTCTCTGTCTCCAGATCATCGTTGAGCGCAGAAATCGCCAATTCGATTGCTTCGATCGTCGTCGGATCAACCTTATCGGAATGCTCTTCCATAGACTTTTCAGTCGAGTGGATGAGGCTCTCCGCCTGGTTTTTCGCTTCAATCAACTCGCGGCGCTCTTTATCCGCATCCGCATTCTCTTCCGCGTCCTTGACCATCTTTTCGATGTCATCATCGGACAGACCACCAGAGGCTTGGATTGTGATCTTTTGCTCTTTACCCGTACCCTTATCCATTGCGCCAACAGCAACGATGCCGTTTGCGTCAATGTCAAAGGTCACTTCGATCTGTGGCAGACCACGTGGCGCGGGTGGGATGCTTTCAAGGTTGAATTGACCGAGCATTTTGTTGTCGCTCGCCATTTCGCGCTCACCTTGGAAGACACGGATCGTCACGGCGTTTTGGTTGTCTTCCGCGGTGGAGAAGATCTGGCTCTTCTTCGTTGGGATCGTCGTGTTGCGATCGATCAAACGCGTGAACACGCCGCCGAGCGTTTCAATACCCAAGGAAAGTGGCGTAACATCAAGAAGAACAACGTCTTTAACGTCACCCTGAAGAACACCCGCCTGAATGGCCGCGCCCATCGCAACAACCTCATCCGGGTTCACACCCTTATGTGGCTCTTTACCGAAGAACTTGGTCACTTCTTCAACAACGCGTGGCATACGTGTCATACCACCAACAAGGACGATTTCGTCGATGTCGGATGTAGACAGACCCGCATCCTTAAGCGCTGCCTGGCAAGGCTTGATAGAGGCCTTGATCAAGTCGGAAACAAGGCTTTCGAGCTTCGCGCGCGTCAGCTTCATTACCATGTGCAAAGGCTGACCGCCTTTTGGATCCATGGAAATAAACGGCTGGTTGATCTCTGTCTGGTTTGCAGAAGAGAGCTCGATCTTTGCTTTTTCTGCAGCTTCCTTGAGACGCTGAAGCGCCATCTTGTCTTGCGTGAGGTCGACACCGTTCTCTTTCTTGAACTGATCCGCAAGGTAGTTAACGATGCGCATATCAAAGTCTTCACCACCAAGGAACGTGTCACCATTGGTTGACTTTACTTCGAACAGGCCATCGTCAATCTCAAGGATCGTAACGTCGAATGTACCACCACCGAGGTCATAGACTGCGATTGTCTGTGTCTCTTCTTTGTCGAGACCATAAGCAAGCGCCGCCGCTGTCGGCTCATTGATGATACGAAGCACTTCGAGGCCCGCAATCTTGCCCGCGTCTTTCGTTGCTTGGCGCTGAGCGTCGTTAAAGTATGCAGGCACGGTGATCACGGCTTGTGTGACGTCTTCGCCGAGATAGCTTTCAGCTGTCTCTTTCATTTTGCCAAGGATGAACGCGGAAATCTGGGATGGGGAGTATTTCTCACCCTTTGCTTCGACCCATGCGTCACCATTGCCACCTGCCACAACAGCGAAGGGCAAGTTCTTCATGTCTTTCTTGAGGTGCTCGTCGTCAAAACGGCGACCAATCAGGCGTTTCACGCCAAAGACAGTGTTATCTGGGTTAGTGACGGCCTGGCGTTTTGCCGGCTGGCCTACAAGGCGCTCGTCATCTGTGAAAGCAACGATCGACGGTGTCGTGCGCGCGCCTTCGGCGTTTTCAATCACGCGTGGCTGTGAGCCGTCCATGATAGAAACGCAGCTGTTTGTCGTTCCAAGGTCAATACCAATTACTTTGGCCATAGTTTTCAATCCCTCTTTAAGGTCAAGGCGATGTCACGAGACGCAAACCCGTTACGGCATCCGCGCCCCGATTGGTTAGCTGATCTAGCAGTGGTGTAGCTCAGCGTTCGAGCGGTATATAAGGAGCGTGTTTGGGTGCTGCAAGGATTGCGGCGCACTCATTTAGAGAATTTCACGCAATGTCGCGGAAATTTCGTGTTTAGGGTGAAGATGGAGTTAATGAAACTTTGAAAAAGCTGAGTATTCGAGGCTTTAAGATCTACAAGGGTTTGCTGGACATTGAGCGACAACGCACGCTTGTGGAGGCGGTGCGCGACGTTGCGCGCGCGGCTCCGATGTTTTCGCCGATGACTCCATATGGCAAGCCGATGCGTGTCAAAATGACATCTGCTGGCAAATATGGTTGGGTGTCAGATCGCTCTGGGTATCGCTATAGTGAGGTGCATCCAGAGGGGATGCCGTGGCCTGATATACCAGCGTCGATTTTGGATATTTGGACCGAGGTGAGCGGGTTTGATCGTGCGCCAGAGTGCTGCTTGATGAACTACTACGGCGAGGGCGCGCGCATGGGGTTGCATCAAGATCGTGACGAGCAGGACTTTAGTGCGCCTGTTGTCTCGGTGTCGCTTGGCGATGATGGCTTGTTTCGGATCGGCAATTTGGAGCGCGGTGGATCGACGGAGTCGGTCTGGCTCGGCTCTGGCGATGTGGTGGTCATGGGCGGTAGTGCGCGTTTAACGTATCATGGCGTGGATAAGATCAGGTTCGGCTCTTCGCGGTTATTGCCCAAAGGGGGGCGATTAAATCTGACCTTGCGGGTTGTGGATTGAGGAAAACCTAATGTAATTTCGCAATTCCCTGCCATGGCCGCAATACGCGTTGCAGATTGAAATTGACGACATTTTTTCAACTTTTAAGTTAAAACCGTTAATGGAGTTTTGGAATGCGGTTACCAGTGAAAATCTATTTGGCTCTTGGGCTATCCTTAGCAGGGCTAACTGTCTCTGGTTGCAATGCGACAAACAGCTCAGATTTGTCGCTAACTCCTGTTCCGACAATGATCACTGTCAACAAGCCTCAAAGTATATCTTTGCTAACAGACCCTTCTGAAAGCCAAGTCATAACAGTCCTGATTGATAATTCCGTCGCTTCAAGATCGTCAATTACAACTGACTCGGCGCCATTCTTGATTACTTCACCGTCGAGCTCTCAGGATGAATTGGCTGAAATGGTGACTGCGGGCAGTCCATTTAGAACAGTTGAAACGGTTGATGTCGAAGCGGGAACGATTGAAAACAGTTTAGGTGAAGTTCGGTTTAGAGCAGCGTCATATGAACATGGCTTTGCCGAAAGTTCGGTTAGGCGATATTCTATCAGAAATAATTCGCAAATGCTTGATAACTTAACGACCGTTGCTGTACCTAAATCTGGAACGGCCTCTCTATCAGGTGATGTTGAGATCGTAAGCGCGACTCGGACTGGGATAAACAGCGACGGTGTGGCGGTTTATGATGTGAGATCCCAAGCCGGAAAAATTACGCTCGACGCCGATTTGGAAAATTCGACCTTAACAGGGCGCTCAGATCTATTGGCTGTTGACGGCGAAATAGTGAAAAAGCGTCTTACCGGCTCTGTGACTTATGATGGCGTGACGGTGGATCTTGAAGGTGTTATTGCTCTCCAATCCGCAAGACTACTATCGGAAGGAATTCGTGCTTTGGGTCATTTCAGTGGCGATGATAGCGCTGCTGGGAAAACGTTTTCCGGGGCTTTTTCGGTTTCGGAATAATCTAGAAAACCGTTGTTCCCCATGAGTGCGCGTCATAGGGCTACTGTCGCGCGCTCCAGCTGGCTGAAGCGTGTTTGCGGGTGTAGAATTCGCCCATCATTCCGATCATCAGAAACACGATACCCACGTAGAATGCGTATTCCCATGAAGAGTTGCGTGGCGCGTAGTTGACGAAAGCGTAGCCGCGCGATTGATCGATGCAGTGAAACAGAGGGTTCCAGTCAAACATATTGAGCAATTGCGGTGTGAGCGTATTGGCAACGAACATTTTGCCAGAGGCAATCATATTGGCGCGTTGGTAGATCGTTGACAAAAGCGAGGACAGGCCCGGCGACCAGGGTTTGATCGCGAGGAACACAAGGCCGACAGCAACAGCGGTGAACCACGCGAGCAGGATCATGAACATCACGCCGGTGACGTTCTGGATCTCAAAGGGCGTGACCAGAACATGGTATGCGAACATGATCACAAAAAGCGACAGCATCTGGATGTAAAGTTGCGTGAGCGCAGCCGCAGCGATGGAGATCGAGGTGTTCATCGGCGCGTGTTTCATCATTGGCGAGGCCGGCCCCTCAGAGCCAGCAACGGCACCAACGGTTTTGATATGCGTCATGAACAGAAAAATGCCCGTCATGATGTAGACCATAAAATCGCCGCGCAGCACTGCCCCGCGCAGGCCAAGGATAGAGAACATGAAATAGAAGGCGAGTACGAAGATGATCATCTGCATCAAGTTCATCACGATACTCATCAACGCATTGCCATGCGTCTTACGGATTGTGCGAACGATGTTATGGTATACGAGGTCGCAAAAGGTCAGGACCTTTGTTAACGTCGTTTCCCGCTTTCGAACCTGAAACATGTGTGTTCTGCCTGATATGCGACGAATTCATTGATGTTATTGCCCATCGCCTGTCTTCCTATAATAAGAGGCGTGTATATTTTATCAACAATACAGATGTATTTGGGCAAGGATGGGGCAAATGGACTATAAACTGTTGGAAGAGCACATGCGCAGATTGGCGTTGGCGGCGGGTGATGTGATTATGGACATCTATGGACAGGACGATTTCGACGTCAAATCCAAGTCCGACGATAGCCCTGTCACCGCAGCGGATGAAGCGGCGGATGCGTTGATTTCCAAAGGTCTGCGCGCGGCGTTTCCTGATGTGATGCTGGTGACGGAAGAGCAGTCAGACTCGCATAGCGCACAGGGCGACACATTTCTGATTGTTGATCCACTGGATGGCACCAAAGAGTTCATCCACCGACGCGGGGATTTCACCGTGAACATCGCCTATGTCGAGAACGGCGTTCCAACGCGCGGCGTCGTTTATGCACCGGCGAAAAAGCGCATGTTCTACACGCGGGCGGATGGGCAATCTATCGAGGAAACAGGGCCTTTGCATCCTGATGTGGTTGGTCAGCAGAATATCATTGAGGTGAGCAAACCTGATAACAAAGCTCTCTTTGTTGTCGCCTCCAAATCGCACCGCGATCAGGCAACGGATGACTATATCAACAAGTATCAGACGCGCGATATGAAGAGTGCGGGATCGTCTTTGAAGTTCTGCCTGATTGCGACAGGCGAAGCGGACATTTATCCGCGCGTGGGTCGCACGATGGAGTGGGACACAGCCGCTGGGCACGCTGTGCTGACAGGTGCAGGTGGGCGTGTTGTGCGCTTTGATAACCATGAAGAGCTGCGCTATGGAAAAGAGGATTTCGCCAACCCGTTCTTTATTGCCTATTCGCCAGATGTTGACCTGAAAGAAGCGTAAGTGTCTGTTCTGATTGTTATTCCTGCGCGCTACGCGTCTACACGTTATCCTGCGAAGCCGCTTGCTGAGCTAAAGGGTGCGAGCGGTCAATCGCGTTCGCTGATCCAGCGTGCTTGGGAGGCGGCAAGCGCTGTAAAAGGCGTGGATTGCGTGGTTGTTGCAACGGATGATGATCGGATCAAACACGCGGCCGAAGCGTTTGGCGCAGAGGTGGTGATGACGCCGGAAAGCTGCGCCAATGGGACAGAGCGATGTGCATCGGCCTATGACGTGCTTGGCAGTGATGCTGAAATAGTCGTGAACCTGCAAGGGGATGCGCCGCTCACCCCCGCTTGGTTCGTCGAGAACTTGATTGCTGCGATGCGCGCTGCGCCCGATGCGGATATTGCAACGCCTGTTCTGCGCTGTGATGGGCGGGCGTTAAACGGGTTCTTGGCGGATCGCAAAGCAGGGCGCGTTGGGGGTACGACAGCGGTGTTTGATACGCATATGCGCGCGATGTATTTCAGCAAAGAAGTTGTGCCGTTTACCACTGAAACCTATGCAGATGAGGCTGAAACACCTGTGTTCCATCACGTAGGCGTCTACGCCTATCGACCTTCGGCGCTCATGGCTTATCCGCACTGGCCCGTCGGTCCGCTGGAGCAATTAGAGGGCCTCGAGCAACTGCGCTTTATGGAGCAGGGCGGCACCGTGCGCTGCGTCGAGGTGCAGGCGCGCGGCAAGCAGTTTTGGGAGTTGAACAACCCCGAAGATGTCCCTGTCATTGAGCGCATGATGCAGGAGATGGGGGTTGAATGAGCGCCCCTACGGTCTCTGTCATTGTGGTGAGCAGAGGCCGTGCCGCTGATTTACCGCTCTGTTTGCTGGGGCTTTCGCAGCTTGAGTATCCTTCATTTGAAGTTGTCTTAGTTGCCGATCGCGACGGATTAGACGCGGCACGCAACTTGCCGTTCTTTGACGCGATGAAAACGGTCACGTTTGAAGAGGCCAATATTTCCAAAGCGCGCAACCTCGGGATTGCAGAAGCGGCTGGAGAGATCATCGCCTTCATCGATGATGATGCTGTGCCAGAGCCGACTTGGCTGCGCTATCTTACGGCCGGATTCAGCGAGCCGGATGTCGCCGCCGCGGGAGGGTTTGTGCGCGGGCGCAATGGGATTAGTTTTCAATGGAAGGCGCGCAGCGTCGATTGTTCAGGTGAAACCGCGCCGCTTGACGTGGCAGAGGATCAGATCAGCATTCTGACACCTCAAAAAGGGCGCGCCATCAAAACCGAAGGAACCAACATGGCGCTGTGCCGTGATGTGCTCGCACAAATGGGAGGCTTTGATCCGGCCTATCACTTTTATCTGGATGAAACCGATCTGAATTTCCGGCTGATGCACCAAGGGCATCGCACCGCGATTGCGCCACTTGCGCAGGTGCATCATGGCTACAAAGCCAGCGCGACGCGACGGGGCGATCGTGTTCCGACAGACTTGACGCAGATTGGCGCGAGCATCGCCGTTTATCTGCGCAAACATGCACGCATTGCTCTGCATAAAGACGCAATTGCCAGGGCCCGCGACGAGCAACGCCTTCGCGCGCTGCGCCATATGGTAAATGGTCTGCTTGAACCGCGTGACGTAAGGCGCTTGCTGGATAGCTTTGACAGCGGCATTGCAAAAGGCCTGACGCGAGGCATTGAAACGCTGCCAAGTATTCCTTTGGCGCGGACGGGATTTAAGCCGTTCCCACAGAGGTTTTCAGGCGCGCATGAAATCCTGGACGGACGTTGGATCGCGCGCGATCGCTTAAGACAACAAGCCGCGCAAAACGTTCGAAATGGTCAACGCACTTCGCTTTTCATATTCTCGCCTTCTGCGCGCCCTCACAAGGTGCGATTCACCAAGCACGGTGTTTGGGAGCAGTCAGGCGGGCTGTTTGGACGGAGTGTCCGAGAAGGTGCGCAGCTTTTCTGGGCGTCGCGCAAAAAAAGGCGCAACCTAGAGGTGAAGCGCCTTGCCAAGTTACGAAATTTTCCGCCAATAGTATAAATTGATGAATTTGGAAACAATGTCATAAAATTTCGATGAATAGACATGATTTGGACCCATTTACGTTTTAGCACTTGGGCGAGATATTAGTTGGTTCGAACGCTTGGTAGAAGTAAGGGCGATGTGATGCGCAATAAAGTAACAAAGGCAATTTTTCCGGTCGCGGGCTTAGGTACGCGATTTTTGCCTGCGACCAAATCGGTCCCAAAAGAGATTATGACGCTCGTAGATCGCCCCCTTATCCAATACGCGATCGATGAGGCGCGTGCAGCGGGCATCAAAGAGTTCATCTTTGTCACCTCGCGCGGCAAAGGCGCGCTTGAGGACTATTTTGATCACTCCCCGCAGCTTGAGAATGAGCTGCGCAAAAAGGGTAAAAACGATCTGCTTGATATTCTAAAGTCCACAAACATGGACAGCGGCGCGATTGCTTATATGCGTCAACACAAAGCGCTGGGCCTTGGCCATGCTGTTTGGTGCGCACGCCGGTTGATTGGTAACGAGCCTTTCGCTGTGATCCTGCCGGACGACGTTATCGCGGCAGAAACGCCGTGCTTGCAGCAAATGGTTGAAGCCTATGAGGAAGTGGGCGGCAACATGGTTGCAGCGATGGAAGTGCCACCGTCCAAAGCATCATCCTACGGTGTGCTAGATATCGAGGAAGACATGGGCTCGATGGTTTCTGTAAAGGGTATGGTTGAAAAGCCAGCGCCGGGGACTGAGCCTTCGAACCTTGCTGTTATTGGCCGCTATATCCTATCGCCCGACGTTCTGAAAAACCTCAACAAGATCAAATCCGGTGCGGGCGGTGAAATCCAACTGACCGACGCGATTGACCAAGAGATTGGCACAGAGCGCGGCGTTTATGGGTATCGCTTCCGCGGGCAACGTTTTGACTGCGGCTCTAAGTCTGGTTTCTTGCAGGCGACTGTGGCCTTTGGGCTGTCTCGTCCAGATTTACGTGACGATCTGCATGGATATTTGAGCGATCTTATGGCAACTGAAAAAGCAGCTCAGTAACCATAAAAGCAAGGGGCGCGAGATTGGATCGAGTAATCGTCGCAGGCGGCGCAGGATATATTGGCTCACATGCGTGCAAAGCATTGGCAAAAGCCGGCTTTGTTCCGATTTGCTTTGACAATCTTTCAACTGGTTGGGAAGAGGCCGTCAAATTCGGCCCCTTCGAGCAGGGTGATCTACTGGATCGCGCGCGCATAGATGAGGTTCTTGCCAAGCACAAACCTGTTGCCATCATGCACTTTGCCGCGCTGTCGCAAGTGGGTGAAAGCATGGAGGACCCCGGGCTCTATTGGCGCACGAATGTTCTGGGATCACTCAATCTGATCGAAGCGGCGGTTGATGCGCATATCAACAGATTTATCTTTTCCTCGACCTGCGCCACATATGGGGATCAGGATAATGTTGTGCTAGATGAAAACAGTGTGCAGCAACCCATCAACGCCTATGGCGCGTCCAAGCGCGCGG
>CAYQZI010000002.1:24277-30020 GCA_964421835.1 uncultured Planktotalea sp. | reverse complement strand
GATGAAAACAGTGTGCAGCAACCCATCAACGCCTATGGCGCGTCCAAGCGCGCGGTTGAAAACATTCTTTACGATTTCGAGCGTCGTTTTGGCCTGCGTCATGTGATCTTTCGCTATTTCAACGTGGCGGGCGCCGACCCTGACGGAGAGGTGGGCGAGTTTCATCAACCTGAAACGCATCTTATCCCGCTGATGCTGGATGCGATTGACGGCAAGCGTGACGCTTTGACGATCTATGGAACCGACTACGACACGCCCGATGGTACATGTGTGCGCGACTACGTTCATGTTTGTGATTTGGTGGATGCGCATTTGCTGGGACTGCAGTGGTTGACCGATGGACGTCCGAGTGCGGTGTTCAATCTGGGAACTGGAACGGGTTTCAGCGTGCGCGACGTCGTGGATCACAGCAAAAGTGTGACGAATAAAGAGGTGCCGATCCTCGAGGGCGCGCGGCGCGCGGGCGATTGCACGCAGCTTGTGTCTGGATCAAGCAAGGCCGAAGCAGAACTGGGTTGGACGCCAACACGTTCGAACCTGAAATCGATGATCGGCGATGCGTGGAGGTGGCACCAAACTGGGCATTACTCCAAATAACGAAGGCCCCATTTGCCTTGATCTGACGCGTTTGCTGAGCCGGACTGGCAAGGTACACACAGGCGTGGATCGTGTAGAATGGGCCTATCTGGAATGGTGTCTGAGCTTGGAGCGTCCTGTGTTTGCGCTTGTGCGCAGCGCCTTTGGTTACCTGCTTTTGGACCGCGCTGGCATGGCCTACGTGCATAAACGTCTTCAGAGCGCTGATTGGGGAAAAACCGATCTTCTGTCTCAATTCGCGTTTAAGCTTAGCAAGGTACGCCGTGCGGCGGAAACAGCTTTGCGCAAACAAGCGATTGCGCGCGCGACGCCTTATCAGCTTGGCAAAATGCTGAAGCAGCAATTTGGCGGCGGCGTTTGGTATCTCAACACAGGTCACAGCAATCTAAACCGCCGCGTGTTTCATGCCTTTGACGCGCTTGATGCTGCGCAAACGGCTGTGTTGATCCACGATCTTATCCCGCTGGATTGGCCCGATCATCAGCGCGCTGGCACTGTCGCGGCGTTCGAGCAACGCATGCGGATCGTGTCGCGTTATGCGGATGTTTTGATCTGCAATTCGCAGCAAACCTTCAACGATTGCGAACGCCATATGAGCGGTTTTGGCCGCATGCCAGCAGCATTTGTTGCGCATTTGGGAGTGGAGCTGCCAAAGACGTTTGCAGAGCCACCATCTATCCCAAAGCCCTATGTCATCACCATAGGCACGATTGAGCCACGCAAGAACCATGGGTTTCTGCTTGATCTGTGGGAGCAGTGGGACGAGGCCCCGCATCTGGTGATTTGTGGCAATCGGGGTTGGAAGAACGAAGATGTCTTCGCGCGTTTAGACTCTGTTAAGCTTGTTGACTTACGGATCACTGAGCTCAATGGGATTGAGGATGCGCAGATGATGGGATTGCTGAAAGGGGCAAAAGCGGCGCTTTTTCCAAGTCTAGCCGAAGGGTTTGGACTGCCACAAGCAGAAGCGCTCGGGCTTGGTGTGCCTGTGATTTGCAATGATCTCGACATATATCGTGAAATCTTGGGAGAATTCCCCGTTTACGCAACGACATCTGATGCTTATGATTGGCGCACAAAGATAGAAGGCGAGCTGCACCAAGACAGCAAAAATCAAGGTAGAGCAGACAAAGATCAGACCCAATTCACAGCGCCGAAATGGGAGACGCATTTTAACCTCGTGGTGAAACACCTTGGTTAATCTTGTGTGCAGAGTTGGTCGTGGGGTTATGAGGAGGCAAAGCAGCAGTGGGCATCGTCAGGTCATATAGACTTCGATTACAGCGTAAGCGTTGGCGCATCCGTGCGATTCGCAAACGTCGTGAATTGACGCCTATTCGCAATCGCACCCGTCAAATCAAACGCGGCGACATTTTTCTGTTTTGCACATTGCGCAACGAACATGTGCGTCTGCCCTACTTTTTGAAGTATTATCGCGATCTGGGCGTGAACCATTTCTTTTTCGTGGATAACGACAGCAACGATGGCGGTTTGGAGTATCTGTCCGAGCAACCGGACGTTTCTGTGTGGCACACGCAAAACAGCTATAAGCGCGCGCGCTTTGGGGTCGATTGGCTCAATTGGTTGCAGCTGCGCTATGCCCATGGGCATTGGTGCCTGACGGTTGATCCAGATGAATTCTTCCTTTTTCCGTTTTGCGACACGCGCCCTGTGCGCGCCTTGACCGATTGGCTTGATGCGTCATCGATCAAATCCTTCAGCGCAATGCTGCTCGACATGTATCCCAAGGGGCGCATGGATGCAGAGACCTATCTGCCCGGGCAGAACCCGCTCGATATTGCCTGCTGGTTTGATTCCGGCAACTACACGATTGAAAAGAACAAAAAGCAGGGCAACCTGTGGATCCAAGGAGGCCCGCGCGCGCGTGTCTTCTTTCCTGATCAACCGGAAAAGGCACCAGCGCTCAACAAAATCCCGCTGGTCAAATGGGATCGGCGCTACACCTATGTCAGCTCAACGCACAACTTGCTGCCGCGTGGTCTTAACCTTGTTTATGATGAATGGGGCGGTGAAAAAGCCTCTGGCGTTCTGCTGCACACCAAGTTCTTGAATACATTCTCTGAAAAAGCTTCCGAAGAGCTGGCACGAAACCAGCATTATTCCGCAAGCGTCGAGTACAAAGCCTATGCCGAACGCTTGGCCGAAAACCCGGATCTTTGGTGCAAGTGGAGCGAGAAATACATTAATTGGCGCCAGCTTGAAATTCTTGGCTTGATGTCCAAAGGAAACTGGGCGTGAGCATAGGGATCATCATGTTGGTCCACACGGCCCTTGGGCGCGCTGAACAAGTTGCGCGTCATTGGGCCAGTGCGGATTGTCCTGTGGTGATCCATGTCGACAAAAAGGTCGATGGCAAGACATATCGCGAATTCCAGGCTGCCGTGCGCGATGAACCGTTGATCAAGTTCTCCAAGCGGCATTTCTGCGAATGGGGCGGTTGGGGCATTACTGCGGCGACGCAAGGCGCTGGCGAAGAGATGCTGCGCCTCTTTAAAGACGTGCGCCATGTCTTTTTGGCCTCTGGCTCTTGCTTGCCTTTGCGGCCCGTTGAAGAGCTGAAAGACTACCTTGATGCGCGCCCGCGCACGGATTTCATCGAATCTGCGACAACCTCAGATGTGCCATGGACTGTCGGTGGCCTTGATATCGAGCGTTTTACCCTGCGCTTTCCTTTTTCGTGGAAAACGCAACGACGGTTGTTTGACAAATACGTGGCGTTTCAACGCAAGATTGGCCTTAAACGGCGCATACCAAAGGGGCTTGTGCCGCACATGGGCTCGCAGTGGTGGTGCCTGACGCGGCAGACCCTCTCCGCGATCCTAGAAGATCCGGAGCGCCCCAAGTATGACCGCTATTTCCGCAAGGTCTGGATTCCGGACGAGAGCTATTTCCAGACGCTCGCACGGCAATATTCTGCGAATATTGAAAGCCGTTCTTTGACCCTGTCCAAGTTCGATTTTCAGGGCAAGCCGCATATCTTCTACGATGATCACTTGCAGCTTTTGCGCCGCTCTGACTGCTTTGTCGCGCGCAAGATTTGGCCTCATGCGGATCGTGTCTATGACGCGTTTTTGACTGATGAAGCCGGCGCGATGAAGCGGGCAGAGCCGAACCCCGGCAAGATCGACCGTATTTTCGCCAAAGCCGTCGAGCGGCGCACGCGAGGCCGTGCGGGTCTTGTCATGCACAGTCGTTTTCCGAACGAGGGTTGGGAAAATGGGCTTACCTGTTCCGCCTATTCGGTGTTTCAAGGCTTTACGGAATTGTTCGAAGATTTCGAAACATGGCTCGCTAAAGCGACAGGCGCGCAGGTGCATGGGCATTTGTTTTCACCAGAGCGCGCTGAGTTTTCATCCGGTCAAACAGTGATCAATGGGGGTCTGAGCAGCGCGCCTGAGCAGCGCGATTATAACGGAGCGGCGTTCCTGACGAACCTGATTTGGAACACGCGCGGCGAGCGGCAGTGTTTTCAATTTGGCCCGATGGACACGCAGGATGTGTGCAGGAAAATGAGCAAAGACCCAAATGCGCAGATCTCTGTGATTACGGGTGCTTGGGCGGTTCCACTGTTTACGGCCAATCAAAATTTCTCTGACCTGCGCCGCGAAGCTGCGCGCCTGCAAAAAATCGAAAACAAGTTTCTCTATAAGCTGCGTAACCCCTACGCCAAAGCGCGCATTCGCATTTGGACAATGGCAGAGTTTATCGAAAGCCCGATGGAGCCATTGCAAACGATCATCGATGAAATTGGCAACGCGCCGCAGCGCCGTTTGTCGGAAGCGCCGAAAATGGCGGATTTGGCGGGCTTTGGGCAATTCTTGCAGAACCTCAAAAACCAAGGGATGCATCCGCATTTGATGGGAGATTTCCCAATTCACGACGAGCCTGCCGCGCCTGTAAAGAAACCGCGCAAACCCTATTTGGTGAAGTAGACTATGAGCGATGCTTTCGACTATTTCATTGTGTTTGCCGAGATGCGCACAGGCTCGAACTTCCTAGAGGCGAATTTGAATGCCCTCGAGGGCGTGACCTGTCACGGCGAAGCGTTCAATCCGCATTTCATTGGTTATCCCAACAAAACCGAAATTCTCGGCGTCACCCGGGAGATGCGCGAAAGCAGCCCCGAGCAGTTGATCGAGACGATCAAGCGCTACTCCGATGGGCTTGGCGGCTTTCGCTATTTTCACGACCATGATCCAAGGGTTATGGACATCGCTTTGGACGATCCTCGCTGCGCCAAAATTATTCTCACGCGCAATCCACTGGAAAGCTATGTGTCCTGGAAGATCGCTCAGGAAACGGGGCAGTGGAAGCTAACGAACGTGAAGCGCCGCCGCGATGCGAAAGCGACGTTTAACGCCTCTGAGTTTCACGCGCATGTGGAAGAGCTGCAAGTCTTTCAGGTGACGCTCTTGAACCGTTTGCAAGCGCAGGGGCAAACGGCGTTTTATGTGGCCTATGAAGACCTGCAAAACGTCGATGTCATGAACGGACTTGCCGCATATTTGGGCGTGGGTGCACGCTTGGATGCGCTGGACGATTCATTGAAACCACAAAACCCTGTCGCGCTGGAAGACAAGGTCGCGAACCCTGAGGGTCTAAGCACTGGATTGGCGCAGCTTGATCGCTTTAACCTAGGGCGCACGCCAAATTTCGAGCCGCGCCGCGGCCCTGTTGTCCCAAGCTACATCGCCGCAAAGCACGCGCCGCTGCTTTATATGCCGATCCGCTCTGGTCCCGAGAAAGCGGTGCAAAATTGGCTCGCTGCGCTGGATGGGGCCTCTGTGGATGCGTTGCACACCGGCTTTAATCAAAAGTCGCTGCGTCAGTGGAAGCGCGATCATGTGGGGCACCGGACCTTCACGGTTTTGCGCCACCCTGCATTGCGTTTGCATGATGCCTTTTGCACCAAAATTCTGACCACAGGACCCGGTAGCTTTAGCAAGATCCGCAACACTTTGCGGCGCTTTCACAAGCTTCCTATTCCCGGTCAAGAGCCGGCAGAGAATTGGGACTTAGCAGCCCACCGCGAAGCGTTTATTGCCTTTGCTGGCTTCGTAAAGATGAACCTGTCTGGCCAAACATCAATCCGCGTAGATGCGCATTGGTGCAGTCAAACACAGGC
>CAYQZI010000002.1:14396-24177 GCA_964421835.1 uncultured Planktotalea sp. | reverse complement strand
GGCTTTATGCTGGGCGATGGCATGTGGGAAGGCATGCGGCTTTACAACGGGACATGGGCGTTTTTCGACGAGCATATGGACCGCTTTTTCGAGAGCTGCAAAGCCGTCTCACTTGACGTTGGTATGGACCGCGCCGGCATTTTGGATGCGTTGCAAATGACGGCGGCGGCCAATGGCATGTCAAGCGATGTGCATTGCCGCCTGATGCTGACGCGCGGGGTAAAGGCAAAGCCGTTTCAACACCCGTCGCTTAGCCGCACGGGGCCGACTATGGTAATTATCATGGAGCATTCCAAACCCGCGAGCGCGCTGCAAAACCAGGGCATTCGCTTGGCCACTGTGCCGCAAGTGCGCGGATTGCCCATGTCTCAGGACGCCAAATATAACAGCCATTCTAAGCTGAACTGTGTCATTGCCTGCCTTCAGGCAGCGCAAGCAGGCGCGGATGAGGGTTTGATGCTTGACCCGCATGGCTTTGTGAACACGACGAATGCCTGCAACTTTTTCATTGTGCGCAAAGGGGCTGTTTGGACCTCTACCGGGGACTATTGCATGAACGGTGTCACGCGCCAAAAGGTGATCGATCTGTGCCGCGCCAATAATATCGAAGTGCAGGAACGCAACTATTCGCTCGTTGATGCTTATGGTGCGGACGAAGCGTTTTTAACCGGCACTTTCGGCGCGCAAACCCCCGTGGGCGAGATCGATGACAAGCCTATTGGCGATGGCACGCGTCCTGTCACCACGCGGATCCGCGCGCTTTATAAAGCGCTGATAGAGGCGCATACAGGCTAGACGCTGCGCGGCCCATTACCAAAACCGCCGGTGCCATCAACTTTGCTGTGAACACAGGCACTGATGCGCGCGATGGCTTCCATTGCGTCGCTTTGCGTGCTGTCCATCACCTGAAAATCATGAGGCATATCGGGCCAAAGATCGCAAATTACATCAGTGCCATTTGCAGCTTGTTGCGCCGCAAACTCAAGGATCATGTCGCGCAGAACTTCGCAGCCGCCAGTCTGAAGATAGAGCGGAGCAAGCTTGGAGTAGTCATGGTAAATCGGCGAAAGCGCGTTGCGGCCAAAGGTGCCCTTTGGATCAAGCCATTTGCCAAATTGCAGTGCCATCCAGCCCTGCACCAAATCCGTGCGATCATTCGCAGTCATGCTCGCGCCGCGATCTCCTATATCGGTCCAAGGGCACAGTGCGACGCAGATTGCGGGCTGCGGCAAGCGGCGCTTTTGCAGATCAAGCAGCAGCATCAAAACCATATGCCCCCCTGCGCTATCGCCGATGAGCGCGATCTTTTCGGGCGCGGTGTTTTGGGTAACATGATGCCAAGCGTTGAGCGCATCCTCTGCCTGCGCGGGGTGCGGATGTTCGGGGGTCAGGCGATATTCTGGCGCGAACACAGGCGCACCGATGTGATGCGCGAGCATGGCAGCGAAACGTTTGCTCATCGCGCCGTGAAACGTGTAACCACCGCCATGCAGATAAAGGATTGTCGCGTTGCTCTTGCGCGTGTGCGGAATGTACCAAATCCCCTTGGGAGCGCCCTGCGCGATGATATCGACGTCATACACATCGGGGGTCTCGGTTTGCACAGAATCCAGGATCAAGCGCCCCTCGGCAATGGTATTCGCTGCAAAGGCGCTGGTGAACTGATGACGCCAAAAGCGCACGCCGAGCTCCATGTTGAAATCCCAAGTAGGATGCAGTTTACGCCCGCGTTTATGATTCAGATAGGTCGCAAGTGCGAACCTGTTGAGCGTAAGAAAACTCTTTAGCCGCATCCCGAGAGGACCGGCGAATTTGATTGTGGACATGGTACTGGCTTTCCTGTGTTGACCCGTCCTGTTTGGCAAATCGATGCGTTTTGAAATAGAACGATCCCGACAGTTTTGATGGAGTGCTTTATGCCCGCGCCCGCCCGCCTTCTTCTGCCGCCGTCTGCCTTGGCGGGTTGTGTGTTTGCGGCGATTGAGCGCGATACGCGTGGGCTTGGGCTGAGCGAGAAAGAGCGGTTCAACTATTTTCCGGCCTCGCCTTTGATCGCAATCTCTGTTGTGCTGGAGGGCGCGCTTAGCTTTGTTAAAGATGATGGCGCGATGCAATCAGTGCCCCAACTGTCGATCGCAGGTGCGCAAAACACGCCGACAACCAGTTGGAGCGAGGGCGATGTGCATGTGCTGACAATCGCAATGTTCCCTGATGCTTGGGCGCTTTTGAGCGGTGAGGAACCGCAGGCGTTTCAAGATCAAATCCGCACTGACCTGCCTGATTTCCTAGGTGAAATGCTGGTGCATGAAGGCAACGTTGACGCGCTTTGGCAGCAATTTTGCGCGCGACTTTTGCCGATCTGGAGCGCTAAGCAAAGACAAAACGCTTGGCCCGGCAAAGATCGCGTGAAAGCCTGGGGGACGGCGCTACTGGCGCGCGCGCTTCACTCAGAGCGCGGCACAAGTTTGCGTGCCGTCGAGCGACGTTTGCGGCGATGGAGCGGGCAAAGCCAGCAATCGCTGGAGTTCTATGCCCGTTTCGAGCAGCTTCATCAGCTTTCAATTGAGGAAAAAGGTGCGCCACTGGCGGCGATTGCCCATGACGCAGGATTCGCTGATCAATCGCATATGGGACGTGCCGTGCGGCGCGCCACAGGGTTTTCGCCTGCAAAGCTCAATCAGCTGATCGAGACCGAAGAAGCATTTTGGTGTTATAGATTGCTCGGTGAGCGCTATTAAGCGGCTTGTAGGCGCTGGGTCTCTGCAATGATATTGTAGAGCGTTTCAGCGTCGTCATTCGCGCGCAGTTTGCCGCAAATCGCAGCGTCGCGCATTGTGCGAGAGACCAAAGCGAGTGCTTTGAGATGCTCAACACCTGCGTTTTCAGGTGCAAGCAAGCAGAAGAACAGATCAACAGGCTGACGATCTACTGCGCTGAAATCAATTGGCTTTTCGAGACGAATGAAGGTCGCTTTGACCTCATCAACATCAGCAATGCGCGCATGGGGTAGGGCTACACCGTGGCCAACACCCGTTGGCCCCAGTGTTTCGCGATCTTGCAAGGCACGCACTGTTTGCTCTGCGTCGAGCTCATGCACGCTTGCGGCAAAATCTGCCAAAGCATGCAAAAGCATCTTCTTGCTTGAAACTGTTGAAACCGATTTTACCGCTTCCGGCTTCAAAAGATCAACTATGTTCATTAGCGTGTGCCTCGCTGTGACCGCACAAAGGCAGCTACATTCTATTTAGGATCGATCCATCCGATATTTCCGTCGTCTCGACGGTATACCACATTTACGCTCTCATTTCCTTCATTTTTGAACACAAGAACAGGAGCATTGCCCAGTTCCATCTGCATCACAGCTTCGCCGACTGACAGAGATGGGATTTTTGTTTCCATCTCAGCGACGATCACCGGTTGCAAAGTCTCTGGCTCTGACTCCGAATCTTCGTGCTCACGCTCGAGGATATACGAGGAAGCTCCGATTAATTCAACTGGATCTGTTCGGTCTTTGTGATGATCTTTCAGCCGACGTTTGTATCGCCTGAGCTGTTTGTCCATTTTCTCGCCGCATGAATCAAAAGCAGCATATATTTCAGTGGCATGGGCGCGCGCAGAGGCGGTGAGCCCTGTAGATAAGTGAACGATTGTTTCGCAAACATACTCATGGGCGCTTTTGGAAAAGATGATATTCGCATCTGTCGGGCGCTGGGCGTATTTTTCCAAAATACCACCTAATTCGGTTTTAACATGAGTTTGCAGCGCTTCGCCGATATCGATCTGTTTGCCACTGATTTGGTAACGCATCCTGTCTCCTTCACTTTTGGTGCCAACGCACAGACTCCGACGGGAGCGTGCGGTCCTGTTGTCAGGTTTGGCGGACAGAGAATGACAGCTTTGCAGATTGAGCGATATCAGCCCCGCCAGAGGCATTCAGCTGATGAAGATGCGAAATCTTGCAAAACGTCATAGGGATATTTGACGACACAGAGGCGGCCCCTGTCAATCAATTCCAGTGCGCGCGAGAGAGAAAGTGAGCAAAGTTTTCAGGAAATCTTAAAGTTGTCGCCTAAATAGACACGGCGTACATTTTCGTTTTCGACGACCTCATCGGGCGTGCCAGACATCAGGACTTGTCCGTCGTGCAAGATGTAAGCGCGATCTACAATTTCTAATGTTTCCCGCACGTTATGATCGGTGATCAACACGCCAATTCCGCGTTTCTTGAGGTCCGCAACAAGGTGGCGGATATCCCCGACAGAAATTGGATCAACTCCCGCAAACGGCTCGTCCAGCAGCAGATATTTTGGATCAGCGGCCAAGCAACGCGCAATCTCTACGCGGCGACGCTCGCCCCCTGAAAGGGCAAGCGCAGGAGCGCTGCGCAAGTGCTCGATAGAAAACTCAGAGAGCAACTCCTCAAGCCGCTCACGGCGTTTCTGGCGGTTCTTTTGCGAAATATCGAGGATAGAGGCGATGTTATCTTCCACGCTCATGCCACGGAAAATGGACATTTCTTGTGGCAGATAGCCGATGCCCAGCTTGGCGCGGCGATACATCGGCAGGTTCGTCACATCGCGCCCATCGATGGACACATTGCCGCCCTCTGGATAAACCAGCCCAGCGATGGCGTAGAAACTGGTGGTCTTGCCAGAGCCATTTGGCCCCAGCAGCGCAATCACTTCGCCGCGCTCCAGCTTCATCGATACATCGCGGATCACGACTTTTTTCTTATAGCTTTTGCGCAGGTTATCGATGCGCAGCCCAGAGCTGCCTTCGGTCACGCGCAGATCAGGGCGGCTCATTCGTCGTCTTTCTTGCTAGAGCCACCTGTGCGCAGCAACGTTTTCACGCGGCCGGTCATAAGCGCGGTGCCATCATCAAGCTTGATCGTCATCTTGTCCGCAGCAATTGCGCTTAGCTTTTGCGTCACCAGCACATCGCCCGTCATCACCATGACTTCGTTGGCCAGATTATAGTCGGCTTCTTCGGCTTCGGCAGCTTCTTCATTCTGAAGAACAGTCACGCCGCCCGTCGCCTTCATGCTTTCAATTTCGCTTTGCTCATCGTTGTAGAACACTTTTACCCAGGGCGCATAAAGCGTCATTGTGTCCTGAATCACCACCACATCACCGGTGAACAGGGCGGTGTTGCTTTCCTCGTCAATCGCGAGCTTTTCCGAGGTCACATCAATCGGAGCGTTGGTGTCTTGCTGACGATCACCAAAGGCGATTGTGGTGCCTTCATCAGCATCGACGTCTTGCGCGTAGGCAAGGGAAGTCATCAGCCCAAGGCTTAGAACGCAAGAAACTAGGAGGGTTTGGATTGATCGCACAGTGCTCGCCTACTCATCTTTTTTGCTCTTATACACCAAATGCACGCCTTGAGTAAAAAGCAATTGCACTTTTCCGTTGGCTTCATCGGTTGTGACGAACATTTTACCTGCCTCTAGCGTTCCCGGAGGCCCAAAACCATAGATACGCCCGGCCGACTCGCCCTCTACCTTGGACAAAAGCGAGGTCAGCTGGCTGGTCTGGAAATCATAGCCATCGGTGGTGATCAAATGCACATTCCCGCTCAGCACTGCGAGGTCTTGATCTTCGTCCACGATACCTGTGTCAGCGGTGATGGTCATGATTTCACCGCTATCAAGATTGATCTGCGCGTTCACAACTTGGCCATAGGTCTTGCCTTCGACAACAGGGTCGGGACGTGCGGATTGGGCAGTGACAGTCATGCTTTTGCCGGTGTTTGTGTTACCGTCATATTGCGGCCCGCTCAGCTGCGAATTGCCGATGCGCTCGCGAAACGCTTGATCAGACAGCGCCACCGCCGCCGTTGGATCCACCTTGCGAGAGATCAAAAACATCGTCGATAAAAGCACCAAAGCGATCAGTGGCAGCGTGACTTTCAAGCCACGAATAACGCGTGTGTATGCGTGATCGCCGAACGCCATCGCTTAGCCAAGCCCTGCGCGCAGGCAGTCGTGGATATGCAAGAATCCCTCAACGCGTCCCTGCGTATCGGTCACAAACAAACAGGTGATCTTGCGTGCATTCATAATGCCCAACGCCTCTTCAGCAAGAGCATCTGCCAGAATCGCAGTGGGTCCATTGGTTTGCACAGCCGCAGCATTCAGATCGAGCAAGCCATCCATATGTCGTCGCAAGTCACCGTCAGTGATGATCCCTTGCAGCGTGTTCTGCGCATCGACGACGCCAACGACGCCAAAGCCCTTTTGGCTGATCTCAAGCAGCACATCGCCCATGGGTGTTTCTGGCTGCACCAAAGGCAACGCATCGCCGCGATGCATCAAATCCCCGACCTTCGACAGACGCGCACCAAGCTTTCCACCGGGGTGGAAATCGCGGAAATTCGCTGGGGTAAAGTCGCGATGCTCCATCAGCGCCACCGCCATGGCATCGCCCAGCGCAAGCGTCATCGTCGTCGAGGTGGTGGGCACAACACCAGTGCCGCAGGCTTCTTCGGCGGCTGGCAGAACGATGGCTACGTCTGATTGCGTCAGCAATGTCGAGCGCGCGTTGCTTGCCACGCCAATCATCGGAATTCCGAAACGACGCGTATGCGCAATGACATCGGCCAGCTCTGGCGTTTCGCCTGAATTGGACAACACCAGTGCCACATCGCCTTTCGCCATCATCCCTAGATCACCGTGGCTGGCTTCGGCAGGATGAACGAAATGCGCAGGCGTTCCAGTGCTTGCAAAGGTTGCAGCGATCTTGCGCGCAACATGACCAGATTTTCCCATGCCGCAAATGATAATACGCCCCGGTGCATCAAGGATCAGTTGCACGGCTTCGGCGAAAGGATCGCCAATGCCATCTGCCAAAAGCGTGAGCGCCTCCGCCTCAATACGAATGACGCGCCGCGCGGCGGTTAGGAATTTAGATGAATCGGCCATCAGTGCGAAAAGATGTCCTGCTCGGGCCAACCCGCCAGATCAAGATTCGCGCGCATGGGGAGGAAATCAAAACAAGCCTGCGCAATCGCCATACGATCTTCGCGGATCAGACGTTTGTTCAACTCGGTGCGCAGTTTGTGCAGATAAAGCACATCGCTTGCGGCATATTCCAGCTGCGCTTTTGACAGCTTTTCGGATCCCCAATCGCTCGATTGTTGTTGCTTGGAAATATCCACATTCAACAGCTCTTGTAGCAGGTTCTTAAGCCCATGACGGTCCGTATAGGTGCGGATCAGCTTGCTTGCGATCTTGGTGCAATAGACGGGTGCGGTCACAGCGCCAAAGGCGTTTTGCATCGCGGCGATGTCAAAGCGGCCGAAGTGAAACAGTTTAAGCACATTTGGGTCGGTCAACATTTTGCACAGATTGGGTGCTTCGGTCTGACCTTTGGCGACCTGTACCAGATGCGCATTGCCGTCACCGCTGGACATTTGAATGACGCAAAGCCGGTCGCGATGTGGATGCAGCCCCATGGTTTCGCAATCAATCGCCACAACAGGGCCAAGGTCCAGATCATCCGGCAGATCGTTTTGATAGAGTGTGTTTGTCATTCTTCGTCCAATCGTTTCGCCGATAGAATAGCGCTTGCGCGTGCGCTTGACTACCAATCTCATGTGCGCCCTAGACTTGGCAGCCCGAGGCATCAAGACAAACATGCGTGCGTTGATTAAATCCTAAAGCGCAAGGTTTTGGATGCGCGCATTGATATACTGTGCGAAATCGTAGTTTGGCCGCTCCAAATGCGACAAATGCCCGGGGGTGGCCCCATCAGAGGACAAGCCTTTGAAGACCTTCTCAGTACAGCCTTTGTCCTCTGTGTTTACATCGTCCAGAAGCGTTTTCAGCGCGACGAAATTCTCGTGCGCATCCGCGTCATCGGCGTAATCATCGGACATGCCACCGCCAAAGCTGATCTGCACATGGTCTGTGCCATCGGGGTGCAGGCTGAGATACCAAAAATATCCAGGGGTCAGGGTGATCATCAGGCTGGGATAGATCGCGAGCAAAAAGGTGGTGCGGCGGCGATCCCCTTGCATGCGCGTGTTGGAGGTATGCGCCTTGGCGATCCGCAGCGAGTCGTCCTTGAGGATCGTGTGATAATTGAACGCCGCCTCGCCCGGTGGGCAGATCATATCGTCAAGCTTGGAAAGCCCGCCAATCGTGCCAGCGTGGCACACTGGCAGGTGATAGCTTTCCATGAAATTCTCGGCGAGAATCTTCCAATTGGTGTTCCAACGGTGTGTTTCAAAGAAAGTTTGCGTGTAACCCGTCATGTTGTAGTCGCTGATCAGCGCTTCGACAGGGGCAAGCTGTTGCGCCACATCAGGCGCTTTCGGATTAAGCGTGATAAACACCCAGCCAAGCCATTCTTGGCAGCGCACATCAGGCAGCTTGTAATCAGATTTACAGAAATCTTCGTTCAGGCCCATCGCAGGCGCACCGCGCAGGGTGCCGTCAAGGTTATAGGTCCATGCGTGATAGGGGCAGACGATGCTTTTGGTGTTGCCCGACCCCTCTAGCAAGGTGGACATGCGGTGACGGCACACATTGGACATGGCTTTCAACGCTCCGCTGGCATCGCGCAGCACGATGATGGGCTGGCCAGCAAGCTCTAACGTGATGTAATCACCGGCGCGTGCCAAAGCGTCTGCGCGGCCAACGCAGAACCAATCTTTGGCAAAGATGTGATCCAGCTCTTGCTGCAAGAACGCCTTTGACGTGTAGACCGACGGTGGCATGGCGCGCGCGCGCTCGAAGGGGACAGCGACGTTGTCGCGAAGCTCATCTGCTGCCTCTGTCATGGATCGTCCTTTGCTGCTTTGCTTTGGCCTGCGTGCCTTGCTTCAACTACGAATACTGCGTGACAGACGAGGGCGCTAGAGCAAACGTAGCAAGGGACTTGACCCTTAAAGCTTAGAACGCGATCTCGAAATATGCACCGCTTTCATAGGGCTTGCAGCTAAGGTGCGCGCCATAACTCTCAAGGATCGCAACGCAAATGGCCAAGCCCATGCCGGTGCCACCACTGTCACGGCGCGTTGTGAAAAAGGGATCTGTCACGCGCTTCGCATCGCCGGCAAGGATACCATCGCCATTGTCGATCAACGCAAGACAGGTGCCGTCCCAGCGTATTTCTAGCGCGCTTGCGTTATGCGCTGCTGCGTTTTGTGACATGTGCAACAGGATGATGCGGCCATGTTCAACCGTAAGCGGCAATGTTGCCTGCGCATTGGCGGTCACCTTGATGTCAAGACCTGCAAGGGTTGGGATCATCTCAGCGAGCAGGCCCGGCTGGCCCGGTGTCATCGCTTTGATCCGCGTCATCTCGCGCAGGCGGCCAAGCAAGGCGCTCATGCGATTGCCCTCTGCGGTGATGTTTTGCAGCAGCTTTGTGCGATCCTCGGTGCCAATATTGCCACCTTGTAGCAGCTCGGCGGCGCCAACAATCGCAGTAACGGGCGACTTCAATTCATGGGTCACATGATCGGTGTATATCCCGATTTCTTGCGCACGTTTGGTTAACGTCGCCGCCATGTCTTCGACGCTTGCGCCCAAGGTGGCCAACTCGCGAAACCCATAGTGCGGCAAAGCGGCGGCGTGGTCTTTCTGACCCGCTGCAATTGCCAGCGCTTCATCGCGCAGGCCAATCACAGGGCGCGAAATGACGCGGATCAGAACCCAGCCAATCAAGGACGCGACCACGATCATCACACCCAAAATCGTCAGAAAAACCGAGCGTTCTTGATACAAAAATTTGCCCAAATTAAGCGGTGTGCGCGAGATATAGATCGCACCGAT
>CAYQZI010000002.1:10750-14296 GCA_964421835.1 uncultured Planktotalea sp. | reverse complement strand
GCGATCTGCACCAGATCGTCAGTTATTGCGCGATAGCGCGGATCAAGCGGCGCGGCAACGGGCGCTCCGTCTGGCCGTGTGGGCAGCACTGTATCTGTGCGCAGGTTCAAAGTCGCGCGCGCAGGATGCAGACCCGCGCCCCAATGCGCCTTTTGCTCTGGTGTTAACCTGTGCCCAAGCGGTGCGCCCGGAAGCGCTTTGAATGCGCGCGCGTAAAGCTCTGCGTAGATCGCGCTTTGCTGGATCAAGGATTGCTCGGTCTCGCGGACAAACTGGTTTGACGTCAGCCTGACAGCCAGCAGTGCAATCAGCGGCACTGAAATAAGGGTGACGCAGACGCCCGCCACAACCATTGCAATAGAGGGGCGCCAACGCTTTCGGATCGTCTTCATAGCTGGCATGATCCAAGTCTTACACCGACGCTGTGGATCGTGGCGATTATGTCATCGCAGCCAAGCTCTAGCGCTTTTGCACGCAGGTTTCGAATGTGGCTATCCAGCGTGCGACCCGACAACGTCGAATGCGCGCCGTAAACGCCAGCGATCAACTGATTGCGATCAAACACCTGTTGCGGCGCGCGCAGCAGCAGCTCAAGCACTGCGAATTCCTTGGCCGTCAATGCCATGGTTTGGCCCCCAAGCGCGCAGTGATGCGCAGCAGGATGCAACGTGAGATCACCATGGTTAAGGATCTCTTCGGTCTGCGGTTTTCCGCGTGCGAGAATGGCTTTTATGCGCAGCACCAATTCGCGCGGGCTGAAAGGTTTGGGCACGAAATCATCTGCCCCCAGTTGAAAGCCCAAGACCCGATCGACTTCATCCTCTTGCGCAGTCAGGAACAGCACCGGCACATGAGACGTGGTGCGAATGGCTTTGCAGCATTCAAACCCATCCATTTGCGGCATTCCGATATCCAGCACCACCAAATCAATCGCGCGGCGCGTCACTTCTTGCAGCGCGGCGCGCCCGTTTGCGGCCTCGTGGGTTTGATAACCCGCCGATTGCAAAGCGATACGCAAAACATCGCGGATATGTGGATCGTCATCGACGATAAGGATGTGAGCACTCATGCGAAACGATGGACCGCGCGGCAGGGATTTGTCCAGAAGCAACCCATCACACGGTCCTTCTGCGCAGGCTAATCAGCGACAAGGCTGCGATGATCAAAAAGCCAAAGATCGCGTGTGGTTCTGGTGTGGACGAACCTGCAAAAGCGGCGGTTGGCACATTGGCGGGTTGCGGCAGCGCGACAGGCAGAGCAAGCGCGGTTTGACCGCTGGTGTTCACGCGTGCGCGGGACATGGCAACAAACGAGGTATTTTGCGTTTGCAGCGAAAATTCCAGCCCGAGCCGCGTGATTTCTTTATCTGCGGCTTGCGGATTTTGGCCAATCGCAACATCGCGTGTGAGCGTGGCAATCCTGCTGCGCGCCCAAATGAGCGGCAGCGCAGAGGCATCGGCGTTCTTTGTCAGCGTCAGATCAACGGGCATCTGCGCCTGGCGTCCTTGAACCAGCCCCTTGATCGTGACTTGCGCAGGTTTGGCAGTCTCGCCGCCCTTGTGGCGCGCATAGATGCGCAGTCCTTGCCCTGCGAAAAGATCGGGGATGCGCGACGGGGTCACATCACTGACCTCTAAATCGCCCCAATCGATGCTGATATCTGTCAGCAAAGGGCTTTTCAGATCAGCAGCAAGGGTTTGCGCCACATCGCTTGCGCTCTCGCCGACAGGCACATAGCGCGCATAGCCGCGCCCTTCTTCGGCCATCGCATCCAGCAGGTAGCGGTTGACGGAATTTCCAACGCCAAAGGCATAGACCCGGGATTGCCCAATTTGCTGATTGAGCGTGCGCAAGACTGCGGCTTCGTTACCGATGTAACCATCGCTTAGAAACACAACAATGCGCATGGTGTTTGCAGGTTGCGGCGTGGCAAAGGCGGTTTGGATCGCTTTTTTGATCTCTGTGCCGCCCCCTGTGCTGAGCTGTCGCACATAGCTTTGCGCTGCGCGCAAATTGCTTGGCGTTGCGATCCGGGCATCTGCGGAAAAGTGTTGCGCTGTGTTAGAAAAGGGGATGATGCGAAAGTAGTCATTCGGGCGCAAACCGCGTAGCGCCGTCTTCATAAACAGCTTGCTCGCGTTCATCGGATCGCCGCCCATCGAGCCGGATGTGTCGAGAACGAAGACCAACTCGCGCGGTGTAATCATCGCGTCCGCAGGGGCTTTGGGTGGTTCGATCATCAGTGATACAAATCCACCGCGCGCATCTGTGTGCGACAGGCTTGCCGCCTCTAGCGATGCGCCGCCCAGCGTGTATCTGATCACGAGGTCTTTGTTGTCGAGCACGCGGCCCTGCGCAAAGCTCGCGGTTAAACCGCCCTCGGTTGTTTCCACCTGCAAAGGATGGGTCGCGCTGGCGAAATCGGTGACAGAGACGCCGCTCAGCAATGATACATCGAGCGACACGCGATCGGTCTCGAATGATTTTGGGATTTGTAGACCAAACACGGGCGGATGCGCGGGCACCTCGCTTATGGTCCAAGTGTTCGCGCTTAGCGGGGCGTCCTCATCATCGAGCAAAGCAAGTTGTTCGGCGTGCTCTAACGCAGTTGGCTCAGATTTGTAGCGCGGGCCAACGACCAAGGGGATCACCAGCTCGTGTTGGCCGTCAATCTTTGGCACCATTTGCACATAGCTTAATGTGACTTTGATCGGCAGACCGGGCATTAGATTGGCAATCTTTTGTGTGAACATGTTCGGACGGTGCTGGGTCAACAGCGCTGCTGCTTTGCCGTCCGCAGCTGCTGCCTTAAAGGTCGCTTCGGCCTGAGCGTTTTCCTGAATAACGGCCGTTACAATCTCTTCACCGACCTCCATTTCCATCGCGTAAATGGCGGCGCGCTGATTAAGAGGAAAGAGATACTCCGCCTCCATTGGCAAATGCGCATCGTTCATAAAGGTCTGGGTGATTTCCACCGTTGCCATATCGCCCTCTATGTTCACGGCGATATCGCTTTGCAGCATTGGCAGCACATAGGGTTGCCCCGCCAGCTGGCCGACAACTTGACCGCTGATATCATCAAGGGTGCTTGGCTTGGCCGCAACAGGGCTAGCAACGCCAAACAGGGTGCAAAAGATTGGAAGGAATAAAAGTCGCATAAGAGTGTCGCTTTCAGGTAAGGTCGAGCGCGGCAAGCGTTGCCTGCTCATAGGAAATTCGAGTGGATTCAGGCAGATCAGCAGGGATAATACGTTGGATTGACTGCCAGTTGCGCGAGGCACCGCTGAGCCAGCTCCAAACCGCTTCGCCAACGCCCGCGCTTGCGTGACCGTCGCTGGAGACAAAGCTGACAGCCACAGTCCACACGCGACCATCGGGGCCAGTTGCTTCGTAGATTGAGGTGGGCAAAGGATCAAAGCGCGTGCCTTTGAACGTCACTTTGTAGCCCATGCCGCGCAAGCAGGTTTCAGGCGAATGCAAATGACGCAGGGGCGATGACGTGCGCACGACGTTTAGGCCAAGCGGGCCATATTGCACCTTTTGCGC
>CAYQZI010000002.1:0-10650 GCA_964421835.1 uncultured Planktotalea sp. | reverse complement strand
CACGCCACATCAGCGGAGAGCATTTGCAGCGGATAGCCCGCCACACGTTGCAAGATGGGCCCCAGCGGCAAAGCGAACAGAAAGAACACCGCCAGCCAAAACGGCGAAAGCGCGAATTTGCGGCGATCCAGCCCCAGCAAAGCGGCCAAGGCATAGACATCGGCGGCCAGCGCGAGAGCGCTAAGAATGTTGATCGCAAGAACCTGCCCTAGCAAACGCAGGGATGCAGCAAAAAGGAATAGAACAAAAACGCGCCCCGTCTGAGTGGCTCTTGGGGAAGGAGCGCTCGCGAGGGAAAGCGCGATCAGAGCGGCAAGCAAGAGACAATAAAGCCCGCCGTGGGATTGATAGGATGGGTCTTGCCAGCTGTTTATCAGCCACTTTAGAGGATCAAGAGCCAATAGGGACGATGCAGCCGCCAAACCCACCCAAACCAATGTATCGCGTTTTTGTTCCATGGGCCCAAACTGACGTGGCTTTGTGCAAACGCGCGCAGGAAGATGTGCAGGAGTTGTGCAGAGGGTTTTGTGGCCGAATCACCTGAGTGCTTGCAGTAGCGCGAATGATTTTTTGGATTTTTTCGGGTGTAAGTGGCAAATTTTGAGTTTCGCCTGAATTTAAGGAAAATTTATATAAATCAATAAATTACCCGATATTCACGTCTTTTGAGTGATCCTGCTTATCAAGTCATAACGTTTCAGCCCCAAGTTTTATTCGCGGCATTTGGAACAAATCTAACATATTGTTAAATAAACATTTTTTGGCGGAAATTAGGGTTGAAAAAACTTTAACCGATTGATCAAAACTGACGTGTTTGGTCAAAAGGAGACGCTCGCCATGCCTAGTATTTCAGAACTTAATCTTATCCAAAACGGTGGATTCAATGGCTCCGATAACTGGACGCTGACACCTGTTGACCCCGAAGTGAACTCGGTCAGGATCAGTCAAAGTAACTTGCTCTTCAACACAGCGAACCAAACTCAATTCGGAGATATCGCCGAGCAAACGATTGCGACTGTCGCGGGCAATCAGCACTTTTTTAGTTTCAAGATGTTCGAACGTGGCGATGTTGAAGGCTCTCATAGCCTGCGCGTAGAGTTGGTGGACAGCACAGGAGCAGTCTTTGAAACCCGCGAGTTTACTGTCTTTGGCGGGGAGGCAACGCAAACCTTCAATTTTGAATTTGATGCTGCAGATGCGGCGACAACCGTTCGATTTACCAATTTCAGTTCCACGACCTCTATCAGCACAGATTTGCGCATAGACGACGTCTTTGTGTTGGATGTGAGTGGCGACGACGATATTGTCGGCGCTACCTCTTCCAGTAATCAATTGTTTGGCGGCGATGGTGACGACACGCTGACTGGCGGCAGCAAAGGAGACACTTTTACTGGGGGTGCAGGCGCCGATCACTTTAACGGCGGTGGCAGCGAAAGCGATACGGTTAGTTACGCAGCATCCTCTGCTGGTGTGATCGTCAATGTTGGCGATGGACGCAAGGCGTTCCCTGACAACGGAAGTCTTGTCGGGGTCGGTGGCGACGCCGAAGGGGATACCTATAACGGAATAAATAACATCACAGGCTCTATGTTTGACGATGTGCTTAAGTCTAACAGTAGAAAGGCTACTCTGAGAGGGCTTGACGGCGACGATTTTCTCGTTGGCAGCAGTTCGAACACAGAGAATCTTTTTGGCGGCGAAGGGAATGATACCCTAAACGGTGGCGGTCGAGGTGACAGACACTTCGGCGAAGCGGGTGATGATCTGATGATCTCGAGCGGCGCTGACACGCATGACGGCGGCGAAGGCTTTGACACGGTTACGTTTGAGAATGCGAAAGGGTCAATCATTGCCGATCTGACCGATGACGCGAACAACTCAGGCCAGGCCACTGGTGTTGTGTTCATCGATGTCGAAGCGATCATAGGGTCAAACCGCGCCGACGACATTCGCGGCAATGACCAGGACAACCTGCTGATTGGAGGCGAGGGCGATGACACGATCACAGGTGGCGGCGGCGATGACACGCTTGAGGGTGGCGCAGGCACCGACACGGTAAAGATTGACGGC
This sequence comes from uncultured Planktotalea sp., assembly GCA_964421835.1. Lineage (GTDB taxonomy): Bacteria > Pseudomonadota > Alphaproteobacteria > Rhodobacterales > Rhodobacteraceae > Planktotalea. Next base: position 8,580 of record CAYQZI010000002.1, on the reverse strand, counting down.
AATCAGGCTGACTTCACCGTAGAGCTGACCGCAGAGCTTGACGTTCTGTTAACCTCCATCAGCACGGGCGAGACAATACTTGCGCGCGATTTCGAGAGTTTCGAATTCAATGACGCGACTGTCACCCAAACCGAATTGCTGGGTAGCATTATCGGCACGAACGGCGATGATTTTCTTGAAGGCACGGCAGAGGGTGATAGCATTTCCGGCTTTGACGGAGAGGACACGTTGGTTGGCGGCGAAGGCGATGACACGCTGAATGGTGGTGACGACGAAGATGTCCTAGAGGGCGGGCTTGGTGCTGACGCGTTGGTTGGCGGAAGCGGTACTGACATCGCGAGTTACGCAAATGCGGCCTCAGCGGTGAGTTTGAACCTTGCCACAGGCGGCACTGGCGGCGAGGCAGAGGGCGATACATTTCAGTCAATCGAGCGTGTGGTTGGATCTGACTTCAATGACGTGATTGTTGGCGATGAGGGTTTCATCAACGGACTGTCTGGCGGCGCTGGCGACGACACGCTCGACGGTGGTGGCGGTTCTATCAACTTGCTGGAAGGCGGTCTTGGCGCAGATGAATTGATCGGCGGTGAGAGCCTGGACCTGGCTTACTATTTTGAAGCGAGTGCGCGTGTGAACCTTGATCTGCGTACTGGCGGCACCGCTGGCGAAGCTGCGGGCGACAGTTTCACATCGATTGAAGGCGTGGTTGGTTCATCCTTCGACGACTTCATTGTTGGCGATGATGAAGGCAACATAATATTTGGTAATTCTGGCGCGGACCGTTTGCGCGGTGGCGGTGGCAACGATACTATTGAAGGCGGTATCGGTGCAGATGACATGCGCGGCGGCGCGGGTACTGATACGGCCGCATATGATTTCGCAGAGCAGCGCGTGAACCTTAACCTCTCGACAGGTGGTACGGCGGGCGATGCCGCAGGCGATTCATTCGCTTCAATCGAAAATGTGAGGGGCACGAGCTTCAATGACTTTATTTTCGGCAACAATGCCGCGAACTTGATTGAGGGTCGCTCTGGTGATGACCGTCTGCGCGGCTCTGGCGGTAACGACACTCTGAATGGCGGCGACGGTGATGACGAGCTGATCGGCGGTGCAGGTGCCGACATTCTAAGCGGTGGATTTAACACCGATACGGCCAGCTATGCAGGTGCGCGCGCGCGTGTGAACCTTGATATGCGCAGCGCCGGCACAGCGGGCGATGCGGCGGGCGATACGTTTATTAATATCGAAAACGTCAAAGGCACCAGCCACAATGATTTCATCATCGGCGACGCGCAGGACAACGTGCTTGACGGCGGTGCAGGCAACGACCGTTTGCGCGGTGATGATGGCAATGACACGATCATTGGCGGCCTTGGTGAAGATGACATGCGCGGCGGCGCTGGCACTGATGAGGTGAATTACGCAGGTGCCACAGAGCGGGTGAACCTGAACCTGAACACTGGCGGCAGCGCTGGCGAGGCGGCAGGCGATACCTTCTCATCTATCGAAAACGTGGTTGGCAGTGGCTTTGACGATTTCATCTTTGGCACCAATGCTGCGAATGTGATCGAGGGCGGCGCAGGTGCAGATCGCTTGCGCGGCAGTGGCGGTGACGACACGCTCCTCGGCGGCGATGATAACGACAACCTTGTGGGAGGTCTTGGCGCGGATGTGCTGGACGGCGGCGCAGGCATTGATGTGGTCAGCTACCGCACCGCAGAGGCACGCGTGAACCTTGATATGCGCGCCGCTGGCACCGCTGGCGAAGCCGATGGAGATACCTTTATCGATATCGAAACGGTGCTTGGCTCTGCTTTCGGCGATTTCATCTTTGGCAATGCCGCGGACAACTTGCTGGATGGCGGCGACGGCGATGACCGTCTGCGCGGAGATGAGGGCAATGACACGTTGAATGGTGGCACTGGAGACGACAACTTCTTTGGTGGTACAGGCGCGGATGTGTTCTTGTTCGAAGATGGCGACGGCGATGATCTGATCAAGGACTTCGAGGATGATATCGATGTGATCCGCCTGCTCGATTATGGCTTTGCGGACGCAGATGCTGCGCTTGCCACTGCTGCGCAAGTCGGCTCGGATGTTGTCTTTACCCTTGGGGATGGTGACATTCTGACGGTTGAGGATGCCACGCTTGCACAGCTCGCGAATGATCTGGAAGTGGTCTAAGGCGTTATAGCTTTACAGCAAACGATATGGCGGGCCCTTGGCCCGTCATTTTGCATTTGGGCGACGTCTGTGCGGGTAAAACGACTGCTGACTTAGCAAGGGCGTTCAGTATACCATAAAGCGCGCGTATTATGCGCATTTGGGCTGATACGGATAGGGCACACAGGAATGTTTGGAATTAACTTTATTGATAACGCTTCGGTCGCAACCTCTGGGCTGACTTTGTCGGAAGTGACTCAGATTAAAGAGTCCATCCTTTTCGCAGGCGAAATTTGGGGGCGTTACATAGCTGCGCCCAACGCGCAGATCGATATCGAGTTGTCGATTCAAGACATTGCAGGCGATCCGCTTGCCACCGCAGGAGGGCTTTTTTCGTCGATCAACGGCGGTCCATTTCAGTCGGTTGTCACGAATGAATTTGCAGCGAACGCTGATCTTTCACCGGGCAGTCGCGACGCGACTTTGAACGTGGATCTGTCGCATTTTCAAACCCCTGGATTTTACTTTTTCGATGATTCCTTCGAGCCTGATCCGGCAGGTTTGCCTTTTGGCCAGTTCGATTTTCTAACGGTCATGGTGCATGAGTTTGCACATATTCTGGGCGTGACGATTGCGAGTAGTTTTGAAACGCCCTTTGGCGCGCTCACTGAAGAAATTGAGGGCGTTACCTTTTTCACAGGGGCCAACGGGCTTGCTGCAAATGGGGGAAATGCAATTGAGTTGATTGGTAGCCATTTGATCAGCCCTGATCTGCTTGATCCTGTGATCGCGAACGGAGAGCGCAGTTTCATCACGCCAGTCCATATCGGTATTCTGCAAGACATTGGCATTCCTATCGTTGCGCCAAGTGCGGGTGATGATGTGCTTTTCGGGTTTGAGCTTTTGGACGATTCAATCGCCGCAAGTTCAGGAAACGATTTGCTACAGGGCCTGTCCGGCGATGACACGCTTCGCGGTGAGAGTGACAATGACACGCTGATTGGCGGGGCTGGGGCGGATAGTTTGGATGGTGGCTTAGGTGTTGACCTTGCCAGCTATGCGGATGCTGGTGTGCGTGTGAACCTTGATCTTAGCGCGCAGGGCACGGCCGGTGATGCGGCTGGGGATACCTTTGCCTCTATCGAGAACGTGCTTGGTTCTGACTTCGACGATTTCATCGTCGGTAATGACGGTGCCAACCTGATTGAGGGCGGTAAAGGCGCTGACCGTCTGCGCGGCGATGATGGTAATGACACACTGATCGGCGGCGCAGGTGCGGATGACATGCGCGGCGCGGCGGGCGTGGATGAGGTGAGCTATGTCGATGCGTTAGAGCGCGTCAATCTGAGCCTGCGTGTCCAAGGCACGGCTGGAGATGCGGCGGGTGATACATTTGCGTCAATCGAGAATGTGCTTGGTTCTGATTTCGATGATTTCATCTTTGGCAGCGCGGTGGACAACGTTCTAAAAGGCGGCGCAGGGGATGACCGTCTCCGAGGGCACACAGGCAACGACACCTTGATTGGCGGTGCAGGCGCAGATGATCTGCGTGGCGGCTCTGGCATTGACGAGGTGAATTACGAAGATGCGACAGTACGCGTAAACCTGAACCTACTGATTAAGGGAACAGGCGGTGAGGCTGCGAATGACACCTTTGCCTCTATCGAGAATGTGGTCGGTTCAGACTTTAATGACTATATTTTCGGCAGCAACGTTGACAATGTTCTGATCGGTGGCGGTGGCGCCGATCGTTTGCGCGGTCACAAGGGCAACGACACGCTGATTGGCGGTGCGGGCGATGATAATTTGATTGGCGGCACTGGCGTTGACGAATTTGTCTTTCACGATGGCAGCGATGCGGACCTGATCACCGATTTCCAAAATAACGTCGATCTGATCCGCTTGCTCGATTATGGCTTTGCCACCGTCGCAGATGCGCTGGCTGTGGCAAGCGAGGTTGGCTCTGATGTCGTGTTCGCCCTTGGTGGCAGCGATGTGTTGACTGTCGAGGACGTAACGATCAATCAGCTCGCGAACGATTTAGCCGTGGTGTGAGGCGCAGGGGCTGTCTCTAATTCAAGCCCAGCGCATCTGACATCGCCATGGCGCTCATGCCGCCATCGATCACGATGTCTTGGCCTTTGATCCATGCGCTTTGCGGCGAGGCAAGATAGACAATCACATCTGCGGCCTCTTCAGGCAGGCCCGGGCGACCTGCACGCGCGACATTCTTGGCAACCTTTTCACCGAATGCGGCGATGAAATCATCCAAAATACCAGTGCTCACAGCAGCAGGGCTGGCGGAGTTCATCCGTAGCCCGCGTTTGACCATCTCTTCCGCGCGGGCCAGTGTCATCACGATCACCGCTTCTTTGGTCAAGTTATAGGCACGGGTTGGGTCGATCTTTTGATCCGCAATAAACTGCGCAACACCGCCGCCGTCCAATGCCATTAGCGCTTTGACTTGATCGAGGTTTTCGCGCCATCCAGCGCCAGCGCGTGAGGCGGTGTTCACAATTGCGCCGCCACTGGCAAGCTTGTCGAGCATACCATCCAGAAAGCTGCAAAGTCCGATGTAATTCACCTTGAGGATCGCGTCTTCAAGACCGTCGCGTGGGGGCAGGCCTGCGTTGTTTATCAGCGCATCATAGGGGCCATTTGCGGCGGCAAGGGCGTCGGCGATTGAGCTTGGATCGCTCAGATCGGTCTTGATCCAGTGATCCACATGCGCGCCGGGGTCGCTAATATCAAATGCCGTCACATGATGGCCTGCCGCTTTAAGCTTTTGCGCAACCGCAGCGCCAATTCCAGTTGCGCCGCCTGTAAGTGCCACTCGCATGTGAAGTCCTCCGATGATGTTCTTTGGGATATGGGTAGGACATTCGCGCGCGCCTTAGAAGAGGGAAGGACCTCTCAAGCACAAAAACGGCCCGAGCAACGCGATTGTTCCTTGCCATGTTAAGTGACATAGGGTCTGCTTTGATCAGACAAAATAATGGGTTTTTGGGAGGAAACTATGAAAAAGACAGTTCTTGGCGCTCTACTTGGTGGCGCGATGCTCGCGATGCCTGCGTTTGCGCAGGTCAATCTAACGGCTGAAACAGCAAGCCCGGGCGGCTCTGTACACCTCGCGCCGAGCCATTTGGTAGAGATCGCAGGCACACAAGGCATTGCGAATATTCAGCTTGCCGATGGTCAGACGCTGACCAACTCGCTGCAAAACGTGGCTGAGGGCAAAACTGATATCGCCAGCGCGCCGCATATTCTTCCGTTCTTGATGAACCGCGGCGTTGGCCCATACGGTGAACTTGGCGCTGAAAAAGGCGCAGAGCTGGCTGGCAACCTGCGTGCGATTTACCCATATATCCTTGGCAATTTCATGCTCTACGCGTTCGATGCGAAAGGCGTGACTGGCTGGGATGGTCTTGAAGGCAAGAAAATCTACAATGGTCCTCCCCGTGGTGCTGCTTTGACCAATGCGCGTGCGATGATCCAGATTGTGGCTGGCCTGAAAGAGGGCGAAGGCTATGAAGGCATTCAAGCCAACTGGGGCCAAGCAACAACCGTTATCACCGGTGGTGGACCAGATGCGATCGTTCTTCCAGAAGTCTTCCCAAGTGGTCGGACATCTACCATGAGCGCCGCTGGCAAAATGACAGCTTGGTCTACGCCTAAGGACATCTACGAGAGCGAGGCGATGAAAAAATACGTCAAAGCGCCAGGTAGTGCGCCTTTGGTAATGCCTGTTGCTGATGTTCAAGCCGCACTTGGCGAGCAGTTCACAATTGTCTCTGAGGATGACACTTTCCGCGGCTTCTCAACTGTTGGCGGCGATGTGGTTCACAAGGATATGGATGAAGAGCTGGTTTACAATCTCGTAACTGCTTACATCGCTTCACTTGATGCGCTTAAAGCAAAAGCGCCATTCGCAGCGAATGTTGCTTATGACGATCCGAACCTCGGAATGTGCGGTGCGAACCCAATGGTTTATCACAAGGGTGCTGAGCGCGCTTGGGAAGAAGCTGGCTACGAGATTCTAGATTGCGCTAAAGACAAGATGTAATCGAAACGTCTGAAACAAAGAACGCCGCTCCATTTGATTGGGGCGGCGTTACCGTTCCTACCACTAAAGGCTGCTTTAATGTCAGATACCACAAACGCGAGTGTAGAAACCAAAGGGCCAAGCAAGTCGGTTTTTCCGAACAAAACGCTCTATTTCCTCGCATTGATTTTTGTGTTTGTCGGTATCATCAACAGCACGCCGCAAATCCCGGGGTGGGAAGAGCTATGGCGCTCGCTGACGGGGAACAAAGATTTCAAAGTGAACAACTTTGCGACCGAGTGGTTCTATCCGATCGTTTTCTTTGTGATGATGATGATCGTCGCGATGAAACATTCGATGTGGCGCTCATGGCAAGGCACCAGCCGCGCGGCGTTTGGCTTGTTTATGGATATTGCGCTGGTCGCATGTGCGGCTGCGATTTCTGTCACGTATCTCATCGAGATCGACAGTGTTTGCATCATTGATATGATGAATGGGGATCGTGCGCGCTTGATCGCAGACTCATTGCAAAAAGAAATCCAGTTTGCCGAAGATTTTGGTCTACCGGTCCCTGAAACCGTCGATGATCCGAAATGTGTGACCACGACAGGGATCTGGTTGGTGGCGATCATGGGTGTCTCTATGATCGTGTTTTTGGGTTACAACATCAAAGTTTGGGGCCTTCCCCTTGTCCTCGTTGCGCTAGCGATGGCGGCTTACACAATTGGCACAGTTTTCGTTTGGTATTTCCACGGCCCTGACGACATCAACAAATACCTGATGACCAAGCTTGGCGGCGAGCCGCGCACCTTTCTAGATGGCCGGCCCAATGTGCATGACGCTTTGGTGAACAACGCTTCAGGGATGCTCGGGCGGTTCATGCACGTGATCATGAACGTTGTGTTTCCCTACATTATTCTTGGCGCAATGTTCGGTAAATCTGCTGGCGGGCAATCACTGATCAAGCTTGCTTTCCGCTGGACTCGCAACTTGCGCGGCGGCCCTGCGCATGCGGCAATTGTGTCCTCGGCGATGTTTGGCACGATAACGGGTGGTCCTGTGACCAACGTCCTCTCGACCGGTGTTTTAACGATCCCGATGATGATCCGCCGCGGCTTTAGCCCGACCTTCGCGGGCGGTGTTGAGGCGGCTGCCTCCTCAGGTGGATCCATTATGCCCCCTGTCATGGGGGTTGCGGCCTTTATTCTCGCGGCGCTGACAGCGACGCCCTATGGCGATGTGATTGTCGCGGCGGCGATCCCAGCGATTGCCTATTTCTTCTGTCTGTTCCTGACCGCGATGTTCCAATCGCGCAAACAGGGGATCGAGGCATACGGCGAGCTAACGGAAGATATGCACATCACACGCAATGACATCATTCATTTGATGCAAATCTTCCTGCCGATCTTGCTGATTCTAATCTTGCTGCTTACGCCGAAAGATGCTGTCGGCTGTGGTTTCCTTGGCTGGATGCTTGGTGCAGAAACTGTGACCAACAATGGCGTTTGCCGCGCGACCGAGCTGCCGTGGTTTTTAGAGCTCTATCAAAACGCTGCTGGCGACGCTGGCGCGACGGGATGGTGGGGCGCTGGGTTCGTGATCGCGCTGCTCTTCCTTGATAAGAACTTTCGCAAAACGCCCCGCCTTGTGCTTGATGCGCTTGCGGAATCCGGCATCACAGTTTCGACGCTTTACTTGATGTTCCTAGCGGTGACTGTGATCGACGTTTGCTTGAACTTCACGGGCCTTTCGAAGTTCGTGGCGGTTGATGTGCTGCGTTTCTTGCTGGCACTTGATCTTGGCAGCGGAGATTCGGCCTACATGCAGTTCTTGGCACTTGGAATTACCATGTTGCTTGCGGTTCTGCTCGGTATGGGCATGCCTGCTGTGCCTGCGTATATCAATGTTGCTTTGCTCATGGGGCCTTTGCTGATTGGCCTCGGCATCGCGACATTTACCGCACATATGTTCATCTTTTACTTCGCTGTTGCGAGCGCGATTACGCCGCCTGTTGCCCTCGCTGCCTTTGCCGCCGCGACGATCACCAAGGCTGAACCGATGGCCACAGGTTTCAGCGCTGTGCGCTCTGGCATTGTGATGTTTGTCATCCCTTTCATCTTCGCATTTTACCCTGAGCTGCTTTTGATCGATCAGGCATTGATTGACCCCGCCAGCAGCTCTGGCGCGTTCCTGCCGGGGTACGAGGACGGGCTGGTGCTCAGCTCTTTGTTCTGGCTGCTCGCACGGCTGATTTTCGCGCTTTACTTTATCGCCAGTGCCCTGGCGCGCCATGATGCAGGGCCGCTGAGTATGCCTTGGGTGCTGCTGCGCCTCGCGATTGCCGTTGCCGTGCTGGCCAAGCCCGAAGTGATCCA
>CAYQZI010000001.1:50162-57290 GCA_964421835.1 uncultured Planktotalea sp. | reverse complement strand
GGCTTGCCCGTGGTGCCAGAGGTATAAAGCATCACGCAGGTGCTGTCGTAGCTCAGCGCTTCGCGACGGCGGTTCAGCTCTGGCATTAGCTCGCCAATCGCGGCGCGGCCAGCGTCTTGGACCTTGGAAAACTGGTGTAAATTGGAGTGATCGTATTTACGCAAGCCACGCGGATCGAGGTAGATCATCTGCTCGAATTGAGTTAGTTGATCTTGAACTTCAGTAACTTTGTCGACTTGTTCCTGATCCGCAGCAATTACAAAGCGCGCCCCGCAGTGCTCAAGCACATAGGCCATCTCATCCGCAGACGCGTCGGAATACAAAGGCACAGGCACCGCGCCCACAGATTGCACAGCAACCATCGCCCAATACAGATAGGGTCGATTGCGGCCAATGATGGCAATGAAATCGCCCTCATCCACGCCAAGCGTGATAAGACCAAGCGCGAGCGCGTCGATTTCATCCGCAGTTTCGGACCATGTCCAATTCTGCCAGATGCCGAGCTCTTTTTCACGATACGCTGCTTTGTCACCGAATTCGGCTGCGTTGCGTTGCAATAGCGCTGGAACGGAGGTCAATCCGTTCACGCCTTCAGACGTCTTAGTCAACGATGTATCCTCCCATTGCCCGCTTTTGCGCGAACATGGCCGCTTTTTGCGACTCGCTACGCATACCGTGCCAGCAAATTTCTGAAGGTCAACTTTTTCTGTAAGTTTTCTGAAACCTAACGAATTGTAACAAGCCAAGCGCAGGGCTTTTCGCGACCCTTATGACAGTGCTAACCAGACCCTCATGAACCGCGCACCTCACCATGACACGATGATTGCCGCTGGGCTGAACCTGATCCAGCAAGCCATGTCGATTTTCGATTCAGACCTGCGTTTGGTGCTCATCAACCGTCCCATGCAACAGATGTTCAATCTGCCAGATGCGATGATCGAACCGGGGGTAAGTTTTGAAACCGTCATTCGGTTTCTCGCAGAGAAAGGCGAATATGGTGAGGTTGATGATCTAGAAGACTTCGTTGCAGTGCGCGCCAAACTCGCCCGTGCGTTTGAGCCCCATTATATGGAGCGCACCCGCGCCAATGGGCGCGTCATTTCCGTCGAAGGTGCGCCCCTCCCAGAGGGCGGCTGGGTCACGGTTTATACCGACATCACCGAAATCAAGCAACAAGAAGCGCTGCTGCGCGCCAAGTCCGAAGTCCTCTCGGAGCAGGTGCTGGCCCGCTCTGAGGAGTTGGCTGCGAGCAACCGCGCTTTGGCGTCAAGCAATGCGGCGCTTGAGGAAACCAAACATCAGCTGACACAAATGGAAGCGCGCACGCGCCTGACCACGCAAATGATGCCTGCCCATATCGCGCATCTGGATTTACAACAGCGCTACACGTTTTCAAATCGCCGCCTGCGCGATGTGATGCCGGGCAGTACGGATGATATTGTTGGCCTTACGGCTGAAACGGCGCTTGGCGCTCCGACTTATTCAGTCATCAAACCCCAGCTAGAGCGCGCGCTAAAGAACGAGCCGTCGGTATTTGAGTTCACACATTCCGCCAGCTCGCGGCGCATTCGCGTCGCCTTTACCCCTGATGTGGCCGATGGCACGGTTCAGGGTGTTTATGTCCTGTCGATGGACGTGACCGAGGAAACGCAAACGCGGGTTGCCCTGCAACAAACCCGTCGCCGCGAAATGGCGGCGCAGCTGACCAGCGGGCTTGCGCATGATTTTTCAAATCTTCTGACGATCATTCTTGGGATGCAGGGCAAACTGGAACGTATGCAAGATCTGCCACAAGACGCAGAGCATCTGATCACTGCGACCCTAGCTGCTGCGCGGCGCGGCGGTGGTTTGCTCGATCGAATCGCAGATATGACAGGGCCCCGCAGTTTTCGCCCGACGCCTGTGAAACTCTCTACGTTTCTGAGCGAGTTAGAGACCATGGCGAATCCAACGCTTGGCAAAGATCGCAGCTTGCACATTGTGCAAAGCGCCGCTGATGGCACCTTCAACCTTGATGCGGGAATGCTGCAAGACAGTCTTTTGAACCTGATCCTGAATGCACGCGATGCAACGCCAAACGGGGGCCGCATCACGCTTACGGCGCGCGCTGTGCAGGGCACTTGGCTCGAGCTTGAGGTGGCAGACACCGGCCCCGGATTTTCAGAGCGCGCGCTGGAGCATGCGGTGCAACCGTTCTTTACCACTAAGGGCGGCGAAGGTTCGGGGCTTGGCCTTGCGATGGTCTATGACATGACCAAACTCGCGGGCGGTGACATGCGGTTGTTTAACAAAAATGGTGCCCATGCCTTGCTGCGCTTGCCCCTGCGCATGACAGATGCCCATATTCCCGCAGGTCTGGTTTTGCTGGTCGAGGACAGCGAAGATCTGCGTGCGCCGATCCGCGAAATGCTGGTGGCGCAGGGCCATCTTGTGCTGGAAGCCACCTCGGTTCACGAGGCCGAAGCGTTGCTTGGCACTGTGCCTGACATCGCCTATGTACTGAGCGATATCCATCTAAGTGGCACGCGCACGGGGCTTGATTTGGCAGACATTACAGATCGCCCGATCACGTTGATGACCTCTTTGCCAAGCGTTGATCCGCTCCATCAAGCAGCGGCCCTGCGCGGCGCGTTCTTGCACAAACCTTTCACCGAAACCGCCCTGCGCGCAGCCTTGGCCGACGCTTTTGCAAGAAAGGGCACGCCATGACGTCCCAGCCGCTTGTGACAATCCTTGATGACGAACCCGAGATTCGCGAGATCTTGTCTGAAACGCTTGAAGATGCAGGCTTTCGCACCCTGAGTTTTGGGCGCGCACGCGAATTTGAGGCGGCCCTGAAAACTGTCACCCCCGATGTCTGTTTGGTTGATCTTTCCTTGCCCGATACGGATGGGCTGGCTCTGGTGCATCGCCTTGCGCTTGAGCAAGGGGCGGTGGTGATCATTATTTCTGGCCGCGCGCAGGTGCAGGACAAAGTGACGGGGCTCGAGCTGGGGGCAGATGATTACATCATCAAGCCGTTTGACCCGTCAGAAGTCGTCGCGCGCATTCGTGTACGTTTGCGCAAATCCATGCCGAGCGATACCAGTTCGAACACCGCGCGTTTCGCCAATTGGACCGCCTATTTTGATCGCTACATTCTAGAGGACGACGCGGGCGTTGAAACGCCCTTTAGCCATGCCGAAGGCGAAGTGCTGCGGCTGTTTTTGCAAAGCCCCAAGCGTTTGATCTCTCGTGCTCAGATGCAAGATATGCTGGGCGGCGGCGCAGGGGATAGCTTTGATCGCGCGATGGATGTGCGGATCTCGCGCCTGCGCACAAAGCTGCGCGAAGATCCAAAGAACCCGCAATTGATCAAAACAATTTACGGTGCGGGCTACATTTTCTTAGGCGGTGTGGTGTGGGAGTAAACGCGGCTTCGCGGCAGCGATCCTGGCTTGCGTGATGTCATCGGCAATTTCTGAGGGTGGGCGGTTTCGGCTTGATGCCTCGCAAGAGAAATTCAAATTTGCGTTAGAATTGAAAGACTTAACATTAGGCGATATCGCGTAAACGCGTTACATGTGTCATGAGGTCAGAACGACTCATCCGTTTTACGCGCGTGGTGCCTGTGGGAGGCTGTTAGCGGGGTGCGGGGGATGCGTACTGTCCATGCGCATCCCCTGTTTTCTTGCAATCAGAAGGCCGTCAGGATCAAACCGATTGCTGCGCTCCCAAGCGCGGCGTAGCCGCCATCAATCATAAGCAATTTCGCTGGGCGTCCTGCAAAGCCATAGCAAATCATCAACCATGGTGCTGCAAGGAACAGGCCAATGCCAAATCCGGAAATCAGGCCTTTTCCGATGGTATTGATATCGCTGAGAGCGAACACATGGCGCATCATGCCGGCCACAAGGACCATCGCTAGAAACCCCATGATATAGGGCATAGGGTTAGCGTTATTCGCAGGCTTGCCATCGGCGCCAACCTCGACACCAGAGGCTTCCATCCAAGGGCTAGAAAGAACCCCGTACCAGATTGCGCCAACACCAAAACCAGCCGCTGCGGCGACCAAAACATTAATAATTTCCATAGATCCGTCCCTTATTTTATTGTCAGGCAACTATGGCGCGCGATTAAAAATTAAGCAATTCCCCCTAGTGTGCAGATGATCTGCCATTCTTGCGACGTGACAGGCTGCACGGACAAGCGCGAATTTTTGACGAGAACCATGTCGGCAAGGCGCGGATCGGCTTTGATATCATCAAGGGTGATATGGGTCCTCAAAGGCTGAACTGCTTTGATATCGACGCAGTCCCAGCGCGCATCATCGGTGGTGCTATCGGGATGAGCGGTCTGGCAGACCTCGACAATGCCAACGACTGCTTTCTCTTTCTGGCTGTGATAGAAAAAGCCAAGATCGCCGAGCGCCATTTCGCGCATGAAATTGCGCGCTTGGTAGTTGCGCACGCCATCCCATTCTTCGCCGCGCGCGCCCTTGGCGACTTGATCATCCCAGCCCCAAACCGAAGGTTCGGATTTGAACAGCCAATAGCGCATCACCCGATAACCTTGTTCCATTGGATCAGCTCGCTCGACGCGAATAGTCCCGCCTTGGCATAGGGGTCATTCGCTGCCCAATTTTCGGCGGCGGCCATGTCCTCGACATCCAAAACCACCAGCGAGCCACACATGTCACCAGCGTCATTCACGAACGGACCTGCGTGCACGACAACGCCGCTGTCCTTAAGATGCGCCACATGTGCGGCGCGGTTATCAAGGCGAGTTTGCAACGCGCCGTCTTTGTCTTTTGCGATCAATGCGATTAGCATGTTTCCTCCTTTAAGGGTCGCGTGAGCAGCGACTCCATGGCTTCATTTAGGGTTAGGGTTTGCGAGATCATCGCCGCGACTGCTGCCGTGATGGGCATATCTATGTTCAGCGATTTGGCGCGCGCATGGCAGGCCTGCGCTGTCGCTGCGCCCTCGACAGTCACGCTTGGATCAAAGGCCGCGTCGCGACCCAGCGACAGGCCAAAGCGAAAATTGCGCGAGCTTTCAGAGGCGCAGGTTAACGCCAGATCGCCAAAGCCAGACAGCCCCGCAAGCGTCTGAGACTTTGCGCCAAGCGCCGCCGCCATCCTTTGCATTTCCGCATAGCCCCGCGTGATCAAGGCGGCGCGCGCGCTTTCGCCAAGGCCCGCGCCAATCGCAGCGCCGCATGCAATTGCGATGACGTTCTTCAGGGCACCGCCAAGTTCCGCGCCAATGATGTCAGTGCTGCGATACAGGCGGATGTTCGCGGTGCTGAGCTCTTGTTGCAAAGCCTTGCCCAGCGCGAGGTGTGCGCTTGCGAGGGTCAGTGCAGTAGGCAAACCAGCGGCGATATCATGGGCGAAACTTGGACCTGTAAGGATAGCACTTTTCGCGTTTGGCACAGCAGAGCGGATGACCTGCGACGGGCCAAGCCCGCTGTTCAGATCGATGCCTTTGCAGCACGCCACAAGGGTTTTACCACTCAACACAGGTTGGTTTTCCTTGGCAAATTGCCAGAGCTGCTGCATTGGAACGGCAATCAGGAGGGTCTGATGCGCTTTAATCGCGTCTATATCCGCCGTTATCGCAAGCGTTCTCGGAAAAGGCGCGTTTGGCAATCGCGCGCTGTTCATTCGCTCGCGTTGCATACGCGTCGCTTGAACGTCACTGCGCGCCCAGAGCGTGATGCTTTGCCCCTCGCGGGCAAGCGAAATCGCCAAAGCTGTGCCAAAAGCGCCGGCACCAAGTACGGCGATGCTCATGCTTTTGCCCCTTTCTTGCCGCTGCCCAACATCGGCGCGCTTGATGTATCAAGGGGCCAACGGGGGCGCGCAGAAAGCGCCATGTCATCGCGCTGGCCCGCCTCAAACAGCTCAAGGCCAGCATAAGCAATCATCGCAGCATTGTCGGTGCAAAGCGGCAGCGGCGGCGCGACAAAGCGCACATTCAGCTCTGCCGAGACAGACTCTAATCCAGCGCGAATGCCGGTGTTCGCAGCGACGCCACCAGCGACAGCAAGCGCAGGGTCACGAGGATTTTCCTCCAGATATATCGCCAAAGCGCGGCGCGTTTTTTCCACCAACACATCGACGACAGCCTCCTGAAACCCAGCGCATAAATCACGCACGTCCCCCGCGCGGATTGTTTGATCGACCATCACATCGTTGCGAGCGCGCAGCACTGCGGTTTTGAGACCCGAGAACGACATATCGCAGCCCGCGCGATCCAGCATGGGGCGGGGAAATTTGAAACGCTTTGGATCGCCCTGCGCAGCCTCCGCCTGTACCGCAGGGCCACCGGGTTGCGGCAGGCCGAGCAAACGCGCAGTTTTGTCGAATGCCTCGCCGGGAGCGTCATCTATAGTGCCACCAATGCGCGAGAAATCACTAGGGCCACGCGCGATCAGAAATTGGCAATGACCCCCCGACACAAGCAGCATCAGATAGGGGTAGGTTAGAGTGTCGGTCAATCGCGGCGTCAGCGCATGACCTGCCAAGTGGTTCACCCCGATTAGCGGTTTTCCCGTCGCAGCGGCAAGCCCTTTGGCGCACATGACACCGGACATGACACCACCGATCAAACCCGGACCGGCGGTAACGGCAATCGCGTCAACATCTTGCAAAGGAATACCAGCCTCTTGCAGCGCTTTCTCAACGCAGTGATCGATTTTCTCGGCATGGGCGCGCGCGGCTATTTCGGGCACAACACCGCCGAAGGCTTTGTGCAGATCGTTCTGCCCAACCACAATATTCGAGAGCACCTTTGCGCCCTTAACGCCACGCTGCACCACAGCTGCGGCGGTGTCATCGCAACTGCTTTCTAGTCCAAGTACGGTGATCGACTGGGCCAAGATTGAGGGCTCCATTGCAAGAGGGCTTGCCAGCAGCTACCACTGACGCTTGTCGCAAACAACACTGGCCTTTTCCTATGGCGCACTCTGCAACCTTGCTTTTGACTCGCCCGAAAGAGGCGTCAAAGCGGTTTGCAGAGCAGGTTTGCGCAGCACTCGGCGATATACCGCTCGCGTTTGCACCGCTGATCGCAATCGAATGCCTGCCGATTCCAGATGCGCCGAAAGGCGGTACGCTTGTGTTCACCTCGCGCAATGGCGTCG
>CAYQZI010000001.1:11385-50062 GCA_964421835.1 uncultured Planktotalea sp. | reverse complement strand
TACGAGCAAACCTTGCTCGAGCTACCCAAAGAGACAGAAACGCTGCTGCAAGGGGGAGCGCCAGTGATAGTTCCCCTTTTCTCGCCGCGCAGTGCAGCGCATTTCTCAAGCTTCGGGCCTTTTGGCTCTCATGTGAAACTGATCGCGATTTCAAAAAGTGCGGCAAGACCTTGCCGAGAGGCCCTTGTTGCCCCAAGTCCTGACTCAAAGGGCATGATCTCAGCGATTTCCGAAGTTTTGAAAGCTTGAGGGTCCGAACGCAGGGAAGTAAGGTCAGGCGTGGCCGTCTATGCGAGTAGCAGAATCGAAAGGGTGCGAAACGTGGCAAAATCGACCAAAGGCAAGAGCAAAAAAGCTCAGGAGCCCGTCAATGTTGAAGACCCAGTCGAGACAGTTCAAGAAACGAGCGAAGCGATTGTCGACGACGTTGTTGAGGCTGTCGAAGACGCCGAGGTGATTGCCGACGATCCGGTTGAAAGCGCAGAGCCAAACGTTGAAGAAACAAGTGGCGAGATCGAAGCAGACAGCGTGGCCGAAGAAACGCCTGCGGAGATGCCCGATGAAACACCTGCGCCTACGCCCGAACCTAAAATCATTCGCGAGACTGTCATTGAGCAAAAGAGCGGGTTTGTGCCCTTGGTGCTTGGCGGTATTGTTGCCGCAGGGCTTGGGATTGCGAGTGCTGGCTACATTTTCCCCAATGGTTTGCCATTTGGCCCAGAGCCAACGGATTATACTGGCGCGATTGCCGAGCAAGCCGAGCGTATCGACGCGCTTGGTGCCGAGTTGGCAAGCAAGCAAGACTTTGATCCCTCCACGCTTGATGCTGCGATTGCAGAGGCAAGTGGCGCTATAAGCAGCGCGCAAGAGCAGATGAGCGAGATAGCAGGGACGTTAAGCACCTTCGATGAGCGTCTTACGGCGCTAGAGGCATTGCCCCGCGAAGACGGCATTTCCCAAGCGATGCAAAACGAGCTGGCCGATATGCGCGCTGCGCTTGACGGGCAGAATATTGCGCTCGAGCGAATGGCCCCCGTCGGCGATGAGCTAAACGCCATGCGCGCCGCGCTTGATTCGCAAAAGGGTGAATTGGTCGCGATGATTGCAGAGGCGCAAGCGAATAAGCTTGAAGCTGAGAAAACCGCCAAAGATACTTTGGCGCGTGCTGGCGTAACACGTATCTTGGTTGCACTGGAAAGCGGCGCGCCTTTTGCGGATGCTTTGGCTGAAGTCGAAGCGAATACTGACATCGAGATCCCCGAGGCGTTGGCGCAATCCGCCGCAGAGGGCGTTCCGACACTTGCCTCGATAAGCGAGGGCTATCCAGAAGCCGCGCGCGCTGTTTTGGCGGCGGTGCGCAGCGAGGATACAGGTGGCGGCGTGACCAGCTTTTTCACAAGGCAGCTGGGCGTGCGCTCTGTTGCGCCGCGCGAGGGCGATGACCCCGATGCGATCCTGTCACGCGTTGGCGCGGCGGTGAGCGAAGGGCGTATCGCCGATGCGCTTTCGCAGGCAGATGCACTACCAGAGGGCGCAAAATCGCCGCTGGCCGATTGGATGGCACAGGCTCAATTGCGCCTGTCCGCCGCGCGAGAGGCAGAAGCCCTCGCAACTTCTTTGAACTCTCAATAAGGCGCTTTTGAATGCTTTGGTCTTTGCTAAAAGTTCTCGTTTTTGTGGCAATAATAGCGGCGCTCACACTAGGTGCCGGATATCTGATGGAGATGGGCGGCGGCGCTGTCATCAACATGGCGGGCTTGGAATTCTCGCTCTCACCTTTGCAGATCATCCTCGGGCTGGTCCTGTTACTGGTCGCGCTTTGGGTTGTGCTTAAACTTCTGTCCCTTCTTGTTGCTGTGTTGCGTTTTATCAATGGCGACGAAACAGCGATCACGCGCTACTTTTCCAAGAACCGCGAGCGCAAAGGCTATCAGGCTTTGTCCGAGGGCATGATGGCGCTTGCCTCTGGTGATGGGCCAAGCGCGATGAGCAAAGCCGCAAAGGCAGAGAAGTATCTTGCCAAGCCAGAGTTGACAAATTTGCTAACGGCGCAAGCGGCTGAACTGTCCGGTGATCGCAGTAAGGCGGAAGAGACCTACAAGAAGCTGGTGAAGGATGAAACCACTCGGTTCGTCGGTGTGCGCGGCATCATGAAGCAAAAGCTGGCGGATGGTGACACAGAGAAAGCGCTTCAATTAGCAGAGCGCGCATTTGCCCTAAAGCCAAAGCACGAAGAAACGCAGGACATTTTGCTGAAATTGCAAGCGCAGGGCGAAGACTGGGCAGGCGCGCGCAAAACATTGGCGGCCAAGTTGAAAAGCGGCTCGCTGCCGCGCGATGTACACAAGCGTCGCGAAGCGGTGTTGGCGCTGTCGCAGTCCAAAGGTGTGTTGGACGCGGGCAATGATATCGAAGCGCGCGAAGCGGCGATTGAGGCCAATCGCCTGTCGCCTGATCTTATCCCAGCGGCGGTCATGGCCGCACAAAGCTACATTGAGCAGGACCAAAAGCGTTATGCTGTGCGCGTGTTGAAAAAGGCTTGGGATGTGCAGCCGCATCCAGAACTGGCCGCGACCTATGCGGCAATTGAGCCGGATGAGACACCTGTGGATCGGATCAAGCGGTTTGCGAAGTTGACCAAAGCCAATGCGGATCATCCAGAAACGAAGATGCTCAACGCCGAGCTTAATATCGCAGCCGAAGATTTCCCTGCCGCGCGGCGCGCTTTGGGTGATTTGGTAGAGACAGCGCCAGATGCACGCTCGCTTACGATTATGGCCGCGATTGAGCGCGGTGAAGGGTCCTCTGACGCTGTTGTCAAAGGCTGGCTGGCGCGCGCTTTGAACGCTCCGCGCGGGCCCCAGTGGGTGTGTGATGCTTGCAATCACATTCATGCAGAGTGGGAGCCGGTTTGTGGCAATTGCGCAAGCTTTGATACGCTCAGCTGGAAGTCGCCGCCAATGGCGGAGATTGCCGCGCCAACAGGCGTTGCGATGCTACCGTTGATCGTAGGCGCGCTTGAGGACAAATCAGCGGAGGTTGTCGAGGACGTGGAAACACCAGAGGTCGAAGTAGTCGAAGCCGAAATCGTGGTTGAAACTGCTGAGAACGCCAAAGGCTAGCGCGTGAACTTGGATCACACCGCCCTTTTGAAACGCATGTTTGATGCCGCGATTGAAGCGGCTGATCCACTTGCTGCGATCAAAGCGCATTTGCCGGAAAAGCCAAAAGGGCGCACCGTTGTGATTGGCGCTGGCAAAGGCGCGGCGCAGATGGCGGCGGCGTTCGAGCAGCTTTGGGGCGATGATCTGTCTGGCGTGATCGTGACGCGCTATGGCTATGCGGCCCCGTGCAAGCATATCAGGGTTATGGAAGCCTCGCATCCTGTGCCTGACGAAGCGGGACTTGCCGCGAGCGCGGCATTGTTCGAGGCTATCAGCGGTCTAAGCGCCGACGATTTGGTTGTTGCTTTGGTGTGTGGTGGCGGCTCTTCCCTGTTGCCTGCGCCGCCAGAAGGTTTGACCCTCGCGGATGAGCAAGCGTTGAACGAAGCGCTGCTTGCGTCTGGCGCACCGATTGGCGCGATGAACGCGATCCGCAAACATTGCAGCATGATCAAAGGCGGGCGGTTAGCGCGCGCTGCTTTTCCTGCACGCGTGGTGTCTTTGGTGGTGTCGGATGTCCCGGGCGATGATCCTGCGCAGGTAGCCTCTGGCCCGACGGTTCCTGATGACGTGACTTTGGAGCATGCGCTTGGTCTGATCGAAAGCCTGCGGATCAAATTGCCTGATGCGATCAAGCAGCACTTAACGCAGGAAAGCGCACGCGCGCCTGTGCCATCAGACGATGCATTTGCTAAGAACCAAGTCACTGTCGTTGCCTCTGCCGGACTTTCGCTGGATGCAGCTGCTAAAGTCGGGCGCGATGCAGGCTATAGCGTCGCGATCCTTTCCGATGCCATCGAGGGTGAAGCGCGCGACATTGGTTTGATGCACGCTGCTCTTGCGCGGCAGGTGGCGGATAAGAATGCGCCGTTTCAAAAGCCTGCGATCCTTTTGTCAGGCGGCGAAACCACTGTAACCTTGCGCGCCAAGGGGCGCGGCGGGCGCAATACGGAATTTTTATTGTCCTTCGCAAACGCGATTGAGGGCACGCATGGTATCACAGCACTAGCGGCGGATACCGATGGCATTGACGGCTCAGAGGATAACGCAGGCGCATTCGCGGATGGCGCAAGCACAGCGCGCATGCGCGCGGTCGGTGTTGATCCGAAAGCGGCGCTATCGGGCAATGACGCCTGGGGTGCTTTTGACGCTGCTGGCGATTTGTTTGTCCCAGGGCCGACTGGCACCAACGTGAATGATTTTCGCGCAATTTTAATCGAAGACGTTTAGAGAATCCGGCAAGTGTTGTTGGTGAAGGCCGCCGCGGTCAGATCGCCGGTGAAATAGCACCCTGTATCAAGCGAAATACGGCTGTGCTCCCAAATGGGGCGGTCCACAACTGTGTGTCCATGCACGACCCAATTGCCATCATCACGCGCAGTTTTCAGGAAGTTTTCGCTGCCCCAAAGCATCACTTCGCTCGATTGCTGCTGCACTCTATGCGCAGGATCAAGAGCCGCATGAACGCAGTGCAGATTGCCGCTTGACCATTGCAAGGGCAATTGCCGCAACCATGGCTCTAACCCCTCAGGCAGCGCATCCCACAGCTCTTCGCAGGCCTCGTAAAGCTCTTCAGTTGAGGCATCTGTTCCCAATCCGGTAATGTCGTAGCTTTCAAGAGTTTCAACGCCGCCATATCGAAGCCAGCGCGCACCCGTTTTTTGCGGTTGATCCAGAAAATCAAGCATCATGCGCTCATGATTGCCCATCAGACACACCACTGCCTCTGGATCAGACAGGCTCAGATCAAGCAGATATTCCAGCACCTCTGCCGAACGCTTGCCCCGATCCACGTAATCCCCAAGGAAAACCAATGTAGGATCCGGCAGATCTAAGGCTTCGATATCATCATCAACACGGCTGAGCGCGCCGATCATTTGATCAAAACAGCCGTGCACATCGCCCACCGCATAAAAGGGGCGCTCGGGCGACATTTCAACCTGCAAAGGGCGCAGGTTGATAGAGGACGCCGCGCCGCCACGTTTGTTGCTGAGATTACCTAACATAGTGCACCGATCTTACTGCTCGGTTAGGCTTAGTCCAGCGCGCAGCGGGAGGCAAACCCCAAGCGCATGTCGCGCGCTGCTTGTGAAATGTTCGCGCAAAGGCCAAAGCGCGTTGTAGTTGCTTTGAAGCCATGTGCTGTAGGTGCCATCGAGTACTGTTTGCAAACGGCCACCATGCGCCCCGATTCGATTGCTTTTGTGCTGGCGATAGAACAGCGTCGGGGTCGGATCGTGAATGAAGCGCGCGCCAATCCCCTTAAGAACCAGCGCCGCCCACCAATCATGAAACGGCACGCTTGGCGGAGGCGCGAAACGTTTGAGTTCGCGCACGGCGCTTGGGTTCAAAACGCAAGTATGCCCCGCGACTTGGTTGCGCAAGAGCAAACGCGCAAAAGCCCCAACGCTGCGCCTTTTTTGATAGCATCGAATTTCCAGATCATCATCTGTCACAATCCGCCCCGACGCATAGACGGCAGGTTCGCGTTGATCGCTGAGCAATTTCAAAGCACGGGTCAGCTTGCAGCGCCGCCAAACATCATCTTGATCGCAAAAGGCAACATAATCCCCGTTTGGCACCCTCTTCAAGGCATTCCAGAAATTTTGCGTAAGCCCAGTGCCCGGCCCCTCTAGCAACATAAGCTGCTTGGGTGGAATGAGTTTTTTCGCGATCGCAAGCGTGTCATCATAGGATCCATCATCACTTAGAATAAGGTTCCAATTGCGGTGCTCTTGTTGAAGAAGCGAGCGCAGCTGGGGTTTTAAGAAACGCGCGCCATTGAGCGTTGCGAGCAAGATGCTGACCTGAGGGTTGTCTGTATTCATCCGCCCTCAATTTCATAGAAACCCTATCAAATTGTAAATCAGAGCCGTCATAGCGCCGCTCTTGCTCCATTTTGCTGTCTTGGGGGTGCCCTAAATCTGACCTCATTCGAATTGAGGGCTGATATGACCGAATTGACTGTTCAAAATACCTGGAGCTTGGGACCTGTTTCGCACCGCATTAATCTGCGTGACATGGACCTTGTGAGCACGCCGAGCGGCATGGTTCTTTATGGCACCAACGGATCGAGTGGCGGTGTCGTCAGTTACAGTGTCAATCCAAGCACTAGCGCGCTGAGCTTTCTGGATGCGCTGACTTTGCCCTTTTTAGAGTCTGTTGATGGCCCTGCGCATTTGGAACAAACACGCTTTGGCGGGCAGGATTACATCGTTAATTTAGGGCGTCATGCGGATGGGCTGGAAGCGGTGCAAATCGGCACCGGCGGTGACCTTGATACGCGTGTGGATCTTGCGGGGACGGATGGATCTGGCATCAGCGCTCTGGTGTTTCACAGTGCAGAAACGCGTGATGTGGCCTATGCGAGTTATTGGGGCAGTTCTGATCTGGGCATTTACCAAGTCAACACGGCAGGCGCGATGTCTTTGCTTGGCACCATCAAAGGGAACTTTGACTCCTCTGGCGCTGATTTTCTTGGGTTTCAAGTGACACAAGCGCATGGACAGGACATTCTTGTTTTCGCCTCGCAAGAGCAGGACGCAGTGTTCAGCTACACGACTAACGTTAATGGTGGACTTGCTGTTGCGGATGTTCTGCGCATGAGCGATGGCCTGCCCGTGGCAACCCCGACAGCGATAGAGATTATCGAAAACGGCGCAGAACGATTTGCGATCCTTGCCTCGGCTGGCACATCGTCCTTGACGGTTATGCAAATTGGCGCGAGCGGTGAATTGACGCCGACGGATCATATCAATGGCAGTCTGCATACGCGTATCGAAAATGTTGTCGCGCTAGAAACGGTGAGTTTTGCAGATCGGCATTTCGTGATCGCAGGTGGTGGAAATGATGGGATTAGCCTTTTCCAACTTTTGCCGGATGGCCGGCTTTATCATCTGGATGCACAGGAAGATTTGCTTGGCGCCTCTCTGTCCAACGTGACCGCGATCACCGCGCAGGTGCGTGGCACGGGTTTGGATATTTATGTGGCCTCTGAAAACGAAGCTGGCGTGACGCAACTGCGTTATGAGCTTGGTGCACAGGCTGTGACGCAACGCAGCTCGGCGGATGGTGACCTGCTCAATGGCAACGCATCTGGCGATTATCTCATTGGCGCTGCAGGCGATGATACGCTGAATGGCGGTGCTGGAAATGATCTGATCCTTGATGGCGCAGGCAGCGATAAAATGACCGGAGGCAGTGGCGCCGACATCTTCATCCTGTCTCGTGATGGCGTGCGCGATGACATTCTTGATTTCGACCCCACGCAAGACCGCATGGATATGTCTGGCTGGGGACGGCTTTATGATGTGAGCGGTTTGACGTGGTCGGAGCGTAGCAACGGTGCCGTCATCACTTATGGCGACGAAGTCTTGATCGTTCGCACGGTGGACAACACGCCGCTGAAAAGCACGGATATCGCGGCGCATGAGATGTTTAATTTGACCCATACCGATCTGACTTACATGATTGGCGGCTTAGACCCGCTGGCCGATGATACCGAGCGCGGAAATGTTGAAGGCAGCGCAGGCGATGATACGCTTTCTGGCAGTGCCTTTGATGATGTCATACGGGGCAATCTTGGGAATGACGCTATTTCAGGTGGCGCTGGCAACGATGTGCTAAATGGCGGCATAGGTGCGGATATTTTGGACGGCGGCGACGGCTCTGATTGGGTAAGTTATGAGGGCTCTCGCGGATCGCTTCGCGTGGATCTGATGTTCGCGCATATCAACACCAACGTTGCGGCGGGGGATACATATATTTCCATTGAAAACCTGATCGGCTCGCAAGGGTTCGATAATCTTCGCGGCACATTAGAGGACAATCAAATTCAGGGCAGGCGCAATGTTGATTACATTTTTGGACGTCGCGGCGACGATACGTTGGAGGGCGGCATTGGAGATGATGTGTTGTTTGGTGGCGCGGGGCGCGATGTTTTGATTGGTGGCGAAAATCGTGATCGCGCGCAGTATTCGGAATCTCTGACTGCGGTGCGCGTTGATTTGCAAAATGCCTCTTTGAACGCGGGCGAAGCTGAGGGTGATCGTTTTGAAAGTATCGAAGATATCGCAGGTGGTCGTTTTGATGATGAATTGCGCGGTGATGATTTTGCCAATCGCTTGTTTGGGCGCGAAGGCGCAGATGAGCTTTTGGGGCGCAGCGGTAACGATTACCTAAATGGCGGCGCACATAACGATACGTTGGACGGTGGGGCCGGCAATGACGTGATGCGAGGTGGGCAACATGCAGACACATTCGTTTTTCGTGAGGGCAACGATGTGATCGAAGATTTTGCGGATGATCTGGACAGCATCGCCCTATCAGCCGACCTATTAGGCGGTGGGGCGATAACAGCAGAGCGTGCTTTGGAGTTCGCAAACGTAATTGCGGGCAATACAGTTTTTGACTTTGGGGAAGAGGGTCAACTAACTCTTTTGAATGTTGTTGACCCCACCATATTACTTGACGATATTTCGTTTCTGTAATGATCAAAGTTCAAGCCGATCCATCAGAGCGATATCCAGAGCGACGAATTCTTCCAAACGCGCTTTGCTCGAATCGCGCTCAAGCGCGGCCATCAAACGAGGCCAACGCCGTTCTGTCATAGGGCGGTCACCAGCATTGGTCTGCCCAGCGCTGAAGTTCAAATTGAACCCATACAGAAAGTTCAAATCCTGCTCCAATGCCCCCAGCTTATCGATAGAGTATATCCAATCAATTTGGCTTACATTGCGCAGCGCCGAGCGTAATTTGCGGCGATCAGGAAGAGCGGAAAACGTTTGCCCAGCACGAATTTTCCGCGAACCAAAGTAGCGACAATAGAAATTGTCGTAATGATCCCGAATGAAATTTTGCCAATCTTGAGTGCCGCCAAAAAAGTAATCATCTGCACTGCGACGCAGAACGGTTCCTTTCCCGATGTTTTGTGGTTCTTTCAGAGCATCGGCGCTTAGCAATTTCGCTTCTTTCAGAAGGTAGAAGTAAAACGATGCAATGCGCTCGCGGGGATCGCGCAGAATGGAGAAAACAAATCGCGGCTTTTCGATCTGATCAAGCGCGAGCCAGTCGATATGCCCTGAATAAAACCTATGACCCTTGGGCAGTTGATCATCTGGCGTCGGCGCTTGGGCGTGTACACGAATGGGGCTGACACCCTGTTGGCCCACGGCGCGCGCAAGTTCATTGTGCACGGTTTGCCCTGCCGTTTTCGGAATGTGGAGAAACACAATTGGTGCGCGCAAGGGAGCTGTATCAAACATGGTCATTCGATAAGCGATTCCAATTACTGCTTCGTAAACAGCTACAAATTATTGCGCCATATTTCTTTCATGCACAGCAATTGCAGCTTCAATGTCCTCAAAATACGTGAGTTTGCCATTTTCCAGAACAGCTCCGGACGTGCAAAGCTGCCGCACCATGCCCATTGCGTGCGAAACGACGATTGCGCCAGCATTTTTGGTGCGCTCTTTCAGTAAATCGCGACTGCGCAATTGGAACGATGCATCGCCAACGGATGTCACCTCATCAATAAGGTAAGTATCAAACTGAATGCCCATAGAAACACCGAACGCCAAACGCGAACGCATACCAGAGGAATAAGTGCGGAAAGGGAGCCGAAAATGATTGCCCAATTCAGCGAAATCAGCAACAAAATCAACCAAATCTTCGGTGTCACAACCGTAGACGCGCGCGAGAAAACGAGTGTTCTGCGCGCCGCTGAGTTCTGGATGAAATGACCCTGCGAATCCAACGGGCCAAGACACCGTTCCCTTGTGGTGGATCCGGCCTTTGCTTGGGGCAAGCGTACCCGAGATCATTCGCATAAGCGTAGATTTTCCAGCGCCATTGCGCCCAAGCAATCCAACACAAGCGCCGCTTGGAATGTTGAGATTAACATTTCTGGCGACGATTTTTCGCTGCCCATTGAGGACGTATGTTTTAGTAACGTTCTCAAACCTTATCATGTTCAGCGGCGATCGAGAAAACTAAAGCCAATTAGCACACAAAGTGCCCACGAAAGGAACGCAGCGAGAGCGATGAATGACAGGATAAGCCCGCGTTTCGGAAAGAGAGATTGCTCTGCGATAGTAGGTAAAACATGGGCTGCGAGATACCGTGTGTCGCGGCGCGCATCTGAGACTGCGGATTCGAAACCTACGCGGGCAGCTTGATAGCTTTGCCCAGCAAACTCGACTTCGACGACCAAACGCTCGTATTCACCGAACAATTGCGCGCGATTCTGCTTGCCACCTTCACCAGCGCCCAAAACCCGTTTGCTACGTTCTTCTTCGATCCGTGCCGTGAGCACATTCTTGCGAGTTAAAGCCTGGTTAATTCGGGTATCAGATTGCCGAGTGTTCGCAGCAAGAATATCGATTTCAATTAGGGTTTCTGTCAATTGGGCATCCAGCGACGCCATTAGCGACGTTTGCGCGCCAAAATCTGTTCTAGGATCAACAATTTCATTCAGAATTCTAAATTCCGTCAGGGCACCGCGCGCGTTTGATAGCCGTGCCTTCGTTCGCTGGAGATCATCAAGCGCATATCGCACAGAATCTTCATGTGCGATGTTATTAATTTGATTGATCAGCTCATCGCTTCTTTCGAGAATTCCAGTGCCTATTTTTTGCGCGTCCATGGGTGAAAACGCGCGCGTACGTACTTCTATAATTCCGCGTTTATTGTCCAATGAAATGTCGATCATGCGTGTCCAGTAGCTGTGCAAATCCTCGATAGAACCATCTATCTGGTAGGCAAAAACCGGATCATTCTGCGGTTTAGACCAGAGTTGCGAAAGCGACAGTTCTTCTTGCATTTGCTTAACCAACTGCTGACTTTTAAGAAAATCGTAGAGGATATCGCTGTCGTTCGCACCAGAGCCAGAAATATCTGCGATGCCGCCTAGCAGTTCGATGCCACTAGAGGGTTCTTCACTGCGAATACTGAATGCGAAAGTTGATGCATATTGATCTGCTGCGCGGGTCCACAAGTACCATGTGCTGATAATGATCGGAGCGCATACCAAAAGCGCAAAACTTAGCATCGTTGCCCAATGTCGGCGACGCAAGCGCGCCTTCGGTGCCGTGGGTCGAAACGCAGTGCTGTGATTCTGGCCTGGGATCAGGACGGATATGTTTTCTGCGAACGCCAATGAACCCTCCTTAGGACAAATAGTGTTTGGCAGCTGATCATAAATATTCTGTAAACATCTGACTGCTACTACGCGTAAATGACCAATGAATTCCCTAAAAAGCGATCGATACAACGGCTGCGATTACCATGCGCATGTCGGACGATAATCGCACTTTTACTTCGTGAAATGGCCACGAGCTACGGACGTGCTCCGGGGGGATACCTTTGGGCTGTTGCGGAACCCGTCGCCGGTATCGCGTTGTTAACGTTCATTTTTTCACTGGGTTTTCATGCACCGCCGCTTGGGACAAGCTTTGCATTGTTCTACGCATCCGGTCTTGTCCCGTTCTTAATCTACACGGACATAAGCGGAAAGATCGCGCAATCGATAAATTTTTCCCTACCGCTTTTGAGCTATCCGAGAGTAACTTTGGCAGATGCGGCCCTTGCTCGGGCAGCCCTTTGCATCCTGACACAAACGCTGGTCTGTGGGTTGGTATTTGGCGGGCTATTGCTCTTTATCGGAACTCAATCGCGCGTTGATTTCATGCGCCTCGCGCAGGCGATTTTGATGGCTTTCGCCCTTGGATTCGGCATTGGTGCGCTAAATTGCTTTCTAATAACCCTATTCCCGATCTGGCAACGAGTTTGGAGCATCTTGAACAGGCCAGTGTTTTTACTGTCTTGCATTGTATTTGTTTTTGAAACCATACCTTTACCCTTTCGTGATTGGCTTTGGTTCAATCCAATTGTTCATATCGTAGGCATGACGCGTCAGGGCCTATATTTTAGCTATCCTGGCGAGTACATCTCACCGCTCTACGTGTACTTTCTTTCGCTTGGGTTAAGCGTGAGTGGATTTTTCCTAATATATTTATTCAAAGACCGCTTATTGAATCGATAACAAACTAAGTTCGAAAAATTTCTGCGCGGTTAGTTAAAAATTCAGATTTTGAAACTAGCAAAGGCAAAGCGTTTCTTTAAAGGGGTTTGCCAAAAGTGCTGCTGCCGCTCAACCGATTGTTTAGACAATATTGTGACCACCACTATGCAATCACCCAACAAGGATTTCCTATTGTTGATGGCGATGGGGTGTCGCTTGGCCATGTTGACCGCATTACGTATGCGCGCGCGAGCGTCAGGTTAGAGGGGTGGAGTACTGCAGAAAAGGTCGCCTTTGGCGCTCCAGGTCGCGCCGCTTGGCAAAAGCCAGATGTGAAACGCTCCGACGTCGCTAATGCACTGAAATTAGATACAAAAGTTCGTACCGGCTTCAATCTGGTTTGGCACGGCATTCAGAAAGGCTTGATTGTGTCGTTCAGGTCTGGCCCGACAACCTTGCAGATCGTTTGTCCAGGCCCGTCGAAGCGAGTGAAACTAAAAGCGGACATACTGATACGGGCGAATTTCTGCAAGGATCTCTTTCATGCACTGCCAGCTTTGGCGAGCGCCTACTTTCGTCCAAATCCAAGCAGCAAAAGCCGCGCAAAACGTGCATTAAGGATGCGGGTCGACCGGGAGCGTTTCATCCTTGATCCGAAATTTTTCAATCCAACCAAGACAGTGTTAGCCACTGAAAAAATTACGATAGTTATGCCTGTTTTCAATGCGTTCGATGTTCTGAAAGAGGCGCTTCAGCGGATTGAAAAGCACACGGATACACCATGGCGTCTCATATTAATCGAAGATAAATCAACCGATGAACGCGTTCTGCCAATGTTGTTGGATTGGATAGAAAAAGCGCGCAAACGTCAGCTTGAGATAACATTACTCGAAAATTCAAGAAACCTGGGTTTCGTTCAAAGCGTGAATCGAGGATTTCAAGAAGCTTTGCGTCACAACGAGCATGTAGTTCTGCTCAACTCAGATGCTTTGGTTCCCAAAGGCTGGGCAGCTCGTTTGCTGCATCCAATCGCCATGAATACGCGTGTCGCAAGCGTTACGCCTCTGTCAAATGACGCAGAACTTTCGTCAGTGCCGATTATGTGCAAACGCGGTGATTTGGTTAAGGGTGAGGCCGATCTCATAGATCGTAAGCTATGGCAAACGATTTCCTGCGATGTCTTTGAGAAAGCTCCTACGGGAGTTGGTTTTTGCATGGCAATCAATCACAGGTTTCTTAGTAAAATCCCAACATTTGATAGAGTTTTTGGCAAAGGTTACGGCGAAGAAGTTGATTGGTGCCAGCGAACACGCGCGATCGGGGGACAACATGTTCTACAACCAAACCTCTTTGTTGAACACCGTGGGGCAGCTTCGTTTGGCGTGGCTACAAAGCGGCAAGCAATAATAAATGGTAACCAAATAATATCAGAGCGTTATCCGAATTTCGATCAATCTGTTTGGGATTTCACAGCATCTGACCCGCTTCGCACGGTTCGTTTATTCTCGGCGTGTTTGCTGCTCTCTACCCGACAGGAACACGTTCAGATATTCATCGCTCATTCGCTCGGTGGCGGCGCTGAACTCTATTTGAAAGAGCAAATTCAACTCCTTAGAAGCACGGGCCGTGGTGCGCTTGTTCTTCGTGTTGGCGGGCCATCGCGTTGGCGGATCGAGGCGCATTTAGAAGACGGTTTTGTCTATGGGGATACTGATAACGATGATTTGGTACTTCAATTCGTGGCTGGAATTCAAAACAGTCAGATAGTTTACTCTTGCGGCGTGGGCGCTTTGGATCCGGTGGCGCTTCCATCAATTTTGATAGAAATCGTGCAGCGTAACAAAAGCACGTTCAAGTTCTTGGTTCATGACTTTTTCGTAGTTAGTCCATCATATTGCCTGCTTGATTCGGATGATGTGTTTCGACCTGAAAGGCTGCCGCAAAACTTGGATTCTGCACATGTTACGGCTGATCAAAAAGGCGCACCAATCAGTGCACAAATTTGGCGAAAAAACTGGTTAAGTCTTTTGGAAGTGGCAACGACAATAGAGTGCTTCTCCGATAGTAGCGCAAAGATTTTGAAAGAGGCTTTTCCAAAACTGAAAGCGCAAATATCTGTTAGACGGCACACTCTCCCCATTGTGCGATCGGTTCGAAAACTCAACCGGCGTGACCCGATGACCCTTGGGATACTCGGTGACATTGGTATTCAAAAAGGGGCCAAGTGCGTTGAAGCTCTAGCAAAAGTGATCCCCACTTCAAAGCTCGAGAAAATTGCCCTGATAGGCTCTCTCGACCCTCGATTCCTTCTCGGAAAAACTGACATTGAAACAGGTGCTTACCAGCGATCCGACATTGCAAAACTAGCCGAACAGCACAACATCAGCGCTTGGCTTATTCCCAGCATCTGGCCTGAGACATTTTCATATACAACGCACGAAGCCCTCGCGACTGGTTTACCGGTTTTTTGCTTTGATCTCGGGGCTCAAGAAGAAGCGGTGAAAAGTGCAAAAAATGGC
Organism: uncultured Planktotalea sp.; assembly: GCA_964421835.1. Lineage (GTDB taxonomy): Bacteria > Pseudomonadota > Alphaproteobacteria > Rhodobacterales > Rhodobacteraceae > Planktotalea. The sequence goes on along the minus strand of CAYQZI010000001.1, from coordinate 35,360 downwards.
TGGATTCTACCGCTGGCTTGGACCGACAAACCCAACCTTATTCTCAATGCAATAGAGAAAGTTCTCTGTGATGACACAACAGGTCGACGTTTCAATTCCACTTTTGAAAAAGCATGGCGTAGAGGTTCTGCCGCGTAGCTCAAGTCAAAAGGTTAGACTGCCGGTAGGCGCAGAATTGGAAGCGCCGAGCAGTTTAAAGTGGACCGAATACCATCATTCACTTTCGCTTGGAGCGTTCTCTTATCATGTTTCAGGGTACTCTTTTGCCGCCCGGGTAGGTAGATATTGTTCATTCGGTGAGCAGGTTCAAATTGGCCGCCAGAATCATACGACGACATGGTCGTCAACCAGTCCGGCATTTTATCGAAGAGACCCTCTTTTCGAAATCGGTGACAAATTTGGTGGCGCTGATCTGTTCCATGTTGATCAAGAAGTGCCAAGCGGTCCTTCGACAGTTGTCAAAATCACCACTATTGGAAATGACGTATGGATTGGCCATGGTGCATATATCGCTGCGGGTGTTACGATTGCGGATGGTGCGATTGTCGCCGCTATGGCCGTCGTTGTTAAGGATGTTCCAGCGTATGCAGTCGTCGCTGGCAACCCAGCGATCATCAAAAAGTGGCGACTTCAACCCGAGTTGATTTCACCAATGCTGCGCTGCGCGTGGTGGCGCTTTGCTCCTTGGTCGTTAAAGCCCTTGAACCCGGCTGATCCTGCTCAATTCATTCACAATGTTATGCATTTACCTGAAGACGAGCAATTTTTTCCCAACAAATTGGACATTCAGTTGAACGGATCGATTGCACTATGAATCTGAACAATTTGATATGTTGTGCTTTTTTAAATGTTTGATCGCTACTCTGTCTGAAACAAAAGATGGATGTATCAAATGGCGGAAATAGACACCGTTGCGCCGGTTGTAATTAAGAGAAAAAAGGTTGTTGGCGGTGGCGGGCATCATGGCGGCGCTTGGAAAGTTGCCTATGCGGATTTTGTAACCGCGATGATGGCTTTTTTTATGCTGATGTGGCTGTTGAACGCGACAACGGAAAAGCAGCGTAAAGGAATAGCTGACCATTTCAATCCAAGCGTCCCGATTAATAGAATTTCGGGAGGTGGTGAAGGCGCGTTTGGTGGCGATTCGATCTTTTCTGAAAATACTTTAGCTAAGTCTGGCACAGGCTCTTCAGGTCGGCAGGCCCCTTGGCAATCTTCAGAGAGGGCGCAGTTACACCCACAGGGAGATACCTCCGAAGGCGAGGCGCTTTTGCAGGAGCTCAACGCGACTCTGATTGGGTCTGGCGGTGAAAGCGATTTGATGGAGAATGCTTTGAAACATGTTATTTCAAGGATTTCTGATGAAGGGGTAGTCATTGAGATTTTTGACTTACCTGATCGACCACTATTTTCTTCGAATGATGAGCCAATGCCCGTGCTTGCTCCATTGATGAAGCGAATTGCGCGCGTTGCAGAAGGCGCAAGTAACAGCATTTCTATAAAGTCCCACACACGTACAGAGCCTTTTACCAAAGCGAATGTCGACCCGTGGCGACGAACCATGCGCAAGAGTTTGAGTGTTCGCAGTCGGCTTGAACGCCAAGGTGTTGAGCCGCAGCGCTTTGATCGCATCACAGGACATGCGAACACCAATCTTGTTTCTACCGACGCACTTTCTGTACGAAATAATCGCGTCGAGATCATCTTCCTTATTCCCGAGATCGAAAATTAGAAACATTTTGAACTGTTAGCGCGTTCTTAAACTCTGATCGATATCGATAACGCTAGTAACCTTATCAAAAAGGCAAACCATGACAATTTCTTCTTCATTAAACGCTGGTGTTGCAGGCTTGAACGCAAACGCGACAAGGCTCGGCACGATCTCAGACAATATTTCAAACGCCTCTACTTTCGGGTATAAACGCGCCTCGGCAGATTTCCACTCAATGGTGATTTCCTCTCGTGGTGCGACATATTCGGCTGGTGGCGTTCGCACTACGACTCAACGTTTGATTGATGAACGGGGTTCGCTGGTCTCAACTTCAAACCCGACGGATCTTGCAGTCCGTGGGGGCGGGCTCTTGCCCGTCGCGCTTTCTTCGGAAGTAGCAAGCGGCAATGGAACACCTCAAATGTTCCTTTCCACCACAGGTTCGTTCCGACCTGATTCGGAAGGGTACTTAAGATCACCATCGGGGATGGTTTTAATGGGATGGCCAGCGCTTCCTGATGGCTCGATACCGGCCTACCCAAGAGATACTCAAGACGCTTTAGAGCCAGTCAAATTGAACGTGAACCAATTCACGAGTGAGCCAACAACAAAAATCGATGTCGCAGTTAATCTGCCAGCCACTCAAACAGAAGCCAGTTCAGCCGGTGATTTACAACAATTGTCAATAGAATATTTCGACAACCTTGGTACGTCCGAAAATGTCAAAATGGAATTCGCGCCGACAATTCCAGCCGCCGGATCATCAAACGAGTGGACACTAACACTAAAAGATACGGCACAAGACGATGCCGTAATTGGCGAATACGTGCTTTCGTTTGATGATAGCCGAACTTCGGGTGGAACGCTCCTTTCTGTGACAACAGTCAGTGGCGGCGGTTATGACCCTTCAACAGGAGCGATGATTGTAAATGTCGCGGGTGGACCGCTTGAATTTAATATTGGGCGTGCTGGCAGTTCTGATGGTTTGACCCAATTATCTGACAGCTTTGCACCCGTTTCGATCTCTAAAGACGGCTCGCCCGTCGGCAACATGACTTCGGTAGAGGTTGATGCAAACGGGTTTGTCCACGCATATTTTGACACTGGTATAACGCGAAAAATCTACCAAGTTCCTTTGGTTGATGTGCCAAATACAAACGGTATGGTTTCGCTCGATAATCAAACCTATCTACCCTCTCCAGATAGCGGCTCATTCTTTTTATGGAACGCTGGTGATGGCCCAACCGGTGATATCGTTTCTTTTGCCCGCGAAGAAAGCGCAACAGATGTTGCTGGTGAACTCACATCGATGATTCAAACCCAGCGAGCCTACACATCCAATGCAAAAGTTATCCAGACAGTAGATGAAATGTTGCAAGAAACCACAAACATTAAGCGCTAATTGTAGAGGACTAGGAAAATGGGGCTAACAACGTCTTTAGCAAACGCGTTTTCGGGACTTACCGTTACGTCCAAGGCGGCTCAGCTTGTTTCATCGAATTTGGCAAATGCGATGAACGAAAATTACGCTCGGCAAGAAATGGAAATATTTCACCGAAATGGTGGAGGAGTACGTGCGTCACAAGCCGAGCGTTTCGTAGACGAAGCTCTTGTTTCAGAACGCCGAAAGGTCAGCGCAGAACTGTCGCTTGCCAACGAAACTCTGCAAGCCGCTCGCGAGTTTGAAGGCGCCTTTGGCGCAGCTGATAATCCATCTTCGGTAGCTGCAATGCTGACGAACTTCGATTCTGCACTGCGCTATTTGGAAAGCGACCCCGGTTCGTCAGTCCGCTTAAAGGACAGCATAAATAGCGCGAACGCATTGGTTGACCGGTTGTCAGTTGCCGAGGAGAAAATACAAGTTCAGCGTTCTCGTGCAGAGCAACAAATCGCATCAGAGATTGGAAGTCTCAACCTAAATTTAGAGCATATTGTTTCGCTTAACGAAAAAATCGTCTCTGCAAACGTTAACGGACGAAATCCAAACGCTCTCCTGGATCAAAGACAAGAGCTGATAGATCAAGTTGGAGAGCTTGTTCCCCTTCGAATTTTGCACACCAATAATGGGTCGATTTCACTGATGGCAGCTAATGGTCAGCTGTTAACTGATACCAATGCTGCGCGTTTTGATTTTACCAAGTCAAATCTCATCATGCCACATATGACCATTGAAAGCGGTGACCTCTCGACGTTGATGTTCGGCGAAGAGCCAATTGATATGAGTTCTAATTCCGGACCACTTGCTGGCGGGCGTTTGCAAGGATTGTTCATGGTCAGGGACAACAACGCCCCCTACGCACAGCAACAACTTGACGAATTGGCCTTTGATCTTGCAAGTCGCTTTCAAGACCTGCCAATGGATCCTTCGGCCTCAGTTGCTCTACCGGGCTTGTTCACCGACAATGGTGAAAGAGTTGATGATGTGAATCGTGTCGGCTTAGCGGGCCGCTTATCTCTAAATGACAGCGTTGATCCAGAGCAAGGAGGTCAGCTCTGGAAGCTTCAGAGTGGGCTTTACTCACCAATCAAAAGCCCTGCGGGCGATGCAAATTTGATCACTGGAATGATAAGCGCCCTTAATCTACCCAACAGCGCGCATGGCACGGCGTTCAATCATGTTGCCGCGCTTTCGTCAGACTTTGCGTTGCGTCTTTCGACGCTTGAGCAAGACCATAGCTTTGCAAACTCAAAGTTTGATCAATTGCATCAAATGCACTTGTCAAATGGTGTCGATACCGATGCAGAGCTTCAAAAGCTACTAGTGATAGAGAACAATTATGCCGCTAACGCCCAAGTTATGAAAACAGTTGAAGAAATGTTCGACACCATAATGAGGATTAATTGATGCCTTTTAGTTCAATCGGTGACTTGGCGACTAGCCTCATCCAAAGCCAGTCTAATATCTTAGCAAAACGAAATCTGCAGCGCTTCTCAACGGAGCTCACAACAGGTGTGACTTCAGACGTAAAAGGCGTGTTGCGCAACGATTTAGCGCAACAAGTGCACTGGCGACAAGATCTTGCATCCAATGGAGTTTTGGAAAAAACGCTATCCGAAGCTCTTACCCGAGTCGAAGCAAAGCAATTAGCGTTGAATTCGATTAACGAAACAGCGACGTCTCTAGCAAACGACATCAGCACCTCACTCGCATCGCGAAGTGGAATTGCATTTGGTGCATTGTCGAGCATTGGTGGGGATGAATTGGAGCACGCAGTGTCGCTTCTAAACACACAAGTTGCTGGCAAAAGTGTCTTTTCTGGCACTGCAACAGACTCTGCTGCGCTTGCTTCTGCTGACGACATTTTGAGCGCTGTTAAAGCCTACGTTGGGCCTTCAACGACATCTGTTGACATAGAGCAAGGGGTCGATAATTGGATCAACGACACCACCTCTGGCTTCGAAGCCGTTGCATATCTCGGTAGCAACGATGAAACGTCGATACGGCTTTCGAATAACCGGGTAATTTACGAGGAATCGAAAGCTGACCATCCTGCGCTCAAGTCGCTTTTGAAGAATCTAATTCTAGTTACAATAGCAGGGGATGAAACCCTCGGTTTAGATAGTTCAGAAAAAACCTCGCTTTTAGATACCGCATCGAATGGTATCCGCACCGCAAGCGCTCAAATGATCGAGCTTGAAGCGGATGTTGGACATGTCGTTAGCGAATTGCAGAGCGCAAGATCCAGTGCTTCGGCAGAAATCGCAACAATTGAGCAGATCCGTTCAAACATTCTTGGGATTGACGAGTTTGAAGTTGCGAGCAAACTACAACAAGCAGAGCTGCAATTAGAGAAGATCTATACCGTAACAGCAAGGTCAGCCCGCATGAGCCTGTTAGAGTTTCTAAGATGATCAAGGTATTTACTTTAGTCATCGCGCTTTTGTTTGTTGCTTCTTCAAGCATTGCGGAAAAAATTCGAATCAAGGACCTCGTTAGTTTCGATGGAGTGAGAGGTAATGATTTGGTTGGCTATGGTCTCGTGGTCGGTTTAAATGGGACTGGCGACGGTATTCGAAACGCCCCGTTCACCGAAGAAATCATGTCAAACATTCTGGAGCGGTTGGGTGTTAACATTACCGGTGAGCAGTTTCGTCCCAAAAATGTTGCGGCTGTCTTCGCGACCGCTGAGCTACCTCCATTCGCTCGCGCGGGCGCGTCAATTGATGTGACGGTTTCTGCCATTGGTGATGCAAAAAGCTTGCTAGGCGGAACGCTTGTTATGACGCCCATGAATGCGGCTGATGGCCAAATTTATGCTGTTGCGCAGGGCACAATTATTGCCGGTGGCGCAGCTGCGGAGGGCGACGGTGCAGCGGTTGTGCAGGGCGTCCCAACGTCTGGTTCTATTCCAGCAGGCGCTCGTGTAGAAAGAGAAGTCGAGTTCGAATTTTCCACGCTTCAAACCTTAAGACTAGCGCTACGCGAACCTGATTTCACAACGGCGCGACGGATCGAAACAGCCGTAAATCGGCAATTCGGATCTAGGGTTGCAGAAATGTCAGATTCCGGCACCGTTTCGGTCAACATCGAACGCACCAAAGCGCGATCGCCAGCACATGCGATTAGTCGGTTAGAAAATGTTCTTGTTACACCTCAGCGTAAAGCCAAGGTCGTTGTAGACCAGAGGTCGGGTACAATTGTGATGGGTGAAGACGTCCGAATTTCGCGTGTTGCCATTTCGCAAGGAAATTTGACAATTCGTATTCAAGAAGAACCTCTTGTTCAGCAACCCAATCCTTTCAGTCGAGGAGAAAGTGTTGTCGTTCCGCGTACAAACGTTGAACTCGAGGAAGAGCAAGGAATTGGTTTGGCAGAACTGCGTAGCGGCACGTCACTTTCGGAAGTTGTCGCTGGACTAAATGCACTCGGCGTTGCGCCACGCGACATGATTGATATTCTCAAAAGTATAAAAGCAGCAGGAGCACTGCATGCAGAATTCGTAGTGAAATAGTCCGTTTTTATTCACATTTTCCACGCGCCTTAGAAAGCTCATTTTGTTTTTGGCGTTCGCGAAAGCGGGCTTTGTCTTGATCAGATGTTTCGTCGACACACTGATGGCATGAAACACCAAGTTCAAATTCAAGCCTCTTAACATCTTCGGGCATAATTGGGCGTCTGCACCCGTAGCAAAGTTGATGTGGACCTATCTGTAGACCATGCCCAACAGAAACACGGCCGTCAAAAACGAAGCATTCACCATTCCATTTTGAGTCGGGCTCAGGAATGTGTTCTAAATACTTGAGGATACCGCCTTCTAAATGAAAGACCTCTTCGACACCTTGGCCTTTCAAATAACTCGTGGACTTTTCGCATCGAATGCCGCCAGTACAGAACATAGCAACACGTTTGTTCTCAAATTTTTTCTTATTTTTTTCCCACCAAGCAGGAAATTCCCTAAAACTATTTGTCTTAGGGTTAATTGCCTTATCAAACGTTCCAATTGCCACTTCATAATTGTTACGCGTATCAATCACGACAACATCGTCGGCGCTAATCAAATCATTCCAATCATTGGGATCAACGTAGCGACCTACAGCACCAAGCGGATCAACATTCGGTTGACCCATTGTCACGATTTCTTTCTTAAGCCGGACTTTGAGTTTGCCGAAAGGTTCATCAGGGCTTTCGCTGAGTTTCCACTCTATTCCGGAAAACTCAGACGTGGCTTGAAGCGAAGCTAAAAATTCAGCGATGTTTGACTTGGTTCCCGCCACGGTTCCATTGATGCCCTCAGTAGCAAGCAAAATAGTGCCTTTGATTTCTAGTCTTTCGCATGTCGCGCGAATAGACTTCTGTAACGTTTGTAGATCGTTGACAGGTGAAAAATGATAGAGTGCGGCAATTGTGAACATGCGCGCGGACGTAGCGGATTTTGACCACTATGTGCAAGTCGCTTAAGACGGATGAACGACAAATTTTTAGAGATTGGAGAACCGCATGCCTGAAGTTTCGGCGCTCATTGTAATTGACGTTCAGAACGATTTTTGTGAGGCCGGCGCTCTTGCGGTTACCGCTGGATCGGAGGTGATCGCCCCAATAAACGAGATGATAAAAACGGCGGATACTGTTGTATTTTCGCAAGATTGGCATCCCGAAAACCACAAATCATTCGCATCAACATACGCGTCACGAGCGCCATATGAAGAAATCGAGATGCCCTATGGGCCGCAGATTTTGTGGCCCGATCACTGCGTTATTGGCACGAAAGGAGCAGAATTTCACCCCAAACTCAATTCAAATCAAGCACAAATGATCGTGCGCAAAGGATTTCGCGCGCATGTCGACAGCTATTCAGCGTTCTTCGAAAACGACAAGCAGACAACCACTGGTCTTGATGGATACTTGAAATCGCGAGGAATCCAAGCGGTTACGATTGTCGGGCTAGCTTTGGATTTTTGCGTCTACTTTAGTGCTATGGATGCTCGGGCTTTGGGATATGAAGTCACAGTTGTGAAAGATGCCTGTCGTCCGATTGACCTAGATGGGAGTCTTGAAAAAGCGATGAATGACATGAAAAGCGCTGGAGTGGTCATCGAATAGGTTTAGTTGACTGATTCGTTAAGCTTTTGCCCTCATACCCGCGATGAGCAGCGACGCGAGTAGTAGGGGATGCCCCAATTTGTACAAGTTCAAACGTCACCACCTTCGCCAGAAGATTCATCAGAAACGCGATTTCAACGCTACGCAAGGGGGCGGATTAACTATCTAGCGAAGCGACAGATTCTCACTGTAATTGGCTCAGGATTCGTAGCCTGTCACACGACTTTTTTACTAGGCTGCATGGTCATGTGTATCGCGCTTTTGGGCGAGATCGCTGATTGTTTATGCTTACGGCGACAGATAAGTGCAGTGTCGTCCGGCGAAGTGTTCACGAAAGTCAGCGCGCGCGCAGCGCTTAGCGCTGGACTTCAGGCCAGTTGCATTTCTGTATGCATTCTCGTTGCGGAAATGCTACCCGAATCTGGTGTAGGTACTTACTTTGCTTTGGTTTTTTTGATGTCGGCCACGATGAACGCTGGCTTGGTGCTTCCTTATCACAAACCTAGCGCAATGGCTCGGCTAGTAGTCTATTTTGGCACTTTTCTAACAATACTCTTCCAACAATTTTTCCGCACAGACAGCTCAATTGATGTCTTCTTAAGCGATGCATTAACCATGATATTGATGGCTTACATCGTCTTTGTAATCTTGCAGTTTGTAATCTTAAGCCACGCAAAGCATCTGAAAAATACCAAACAAATTTTAGCGACCTCAATGGCTTTGGAAGCCTCTGATAAGCTCAAACGGGAATCGCAAGAACATGCTAGAAAGCTATCGCTTGTGGCACGCCACGCCAACGACAGCATTGTCATTTCGAATCCAGACGGAAAAATCACATGGGTTAACGAAGCATTTACCAGAATAACAGGCTACAATGCGGAGGAGGCGATAGGAAAATCGCCAGCCGAGCTTTTGAACGACGATGCTTCAAGTGCCGAAACCACGGAAACCATAGCGCGGCATATTCAGCAGGGCAAAGCGGTGCGCGCAGACATCCAAAATAGACGAAAAGACGGTAAAAGAATATGGGTCGAGACAAATATTGTGCCCATCAAAACTGACGACGATCAGGTAGAAATGATCGTCGCGATCGAACGAGATGTGACGGCGATCAAAGAACATGAAAAGGAACTCGCGCAGGCAAAGGTGCAGGCCGAACAAGGCGAGCAGGCTAAAAGTGAATTTCTCGCAACGATGAGCCACGAAATCAGAACACCGATGAACGGTATCATCGGTTTGTCAGACCTCTTGTCGGAGCTGGATCTACCCGGCGAAGCGCACTCCTTTGCAAAAACGATCAAAGAATCCGCTGATGCTTTGCTTGTTATCATTAACGATGTGCTTGACGTTTCGAAGCTTGACGCGGGTCAACTGCACATTGATCCCGCGCGATTTGACCTTGGCACATGTTTCCGCAATTCTATCGAACTTTTGGAGCCTCAAGCCACGCAAAAATCTATCTATCTTGATGTGGAACAAGAAAATGAGCTGCCCGACGATGTGATAGGCGACAGCGGGCGCGTGCGCCAAATCCTTCTGAACGTCATCGGAAACGCGATAAAATTCACGCCAACGGGTGGTGTAACGGTGCGCCCCAAAATTGAAGCCAAAGAAAGTGGTTACAGCCTTGATGTAGAGGTCAGTGACAGCGGTATCGGCATCCCATCTACTCGGGTGGATCAAATTTTTGAAAAGTTCCAGCAAGCAGATAGTAAAACGACTCGAAAATTCGGTGGCACTGGCCTCGGGCTTTCGATTTCGAAGCAGTTGGCCGACCTTATGGACGGGGATATTTCGGTCAAATCGGAGCTTGGAAAAGGGTCGACATTTACCATTAGTTTGAAGTTAGGAAGAGCAACGCAGCAACATCGGAAAAACGTAGACCAGAAACGCCTTTCTTCGGAAATTATGCCGATGTCAGTATTGATAGCGGAAGACAATAAAACAAACAGATTTTTAATTTCGAAATATCTCAAAGACTTACCCCTCGATATCCACTTCGCCCATGATGGGCGCGAAGCAGTCGAAAGTGCGCGCAGCTTTGCGCCTGATTTGATATTTATGGATATGTCGATGCCTGAAATGGACGGGCTAGAAGCAACGAAACGGATAAGAGCGTCGCGCCAAGTGCAACCTCACATCATCGCGTTAACCGCGAATGCCTTTGCGAGTGATCGCGAGGCGTGTTTTGCCGCTGGAATGGATGATTTTCTAGTCAAGCCTGTGAAAAAAACTGATTTGCTCGGGAAGCTGGCTAAGTTCAGTCTGGAGCGTCCTTGAAATGAGCTTTGATCCGGCTTTGCTCTTGGCGTATCAAAGGCGAGAAATCGCAGATGAGGGTCGATCTTGGATATTGCAACGCGCGTTTGGAACCACAAATGGAAGATCGATCCAATCGTTCGGTCCTTGATTGATGATGATTTTTACAAGCTTTTGATGTGCCAATCGGTTTTTCAAAGCCACCCTAACACTCATGTGAAATTCAGTCTGATAAACCGCACCAAATCAGTGAAAATGGCGGAGCTCATTGATGAAGGCGAGTTGCGCCAACAGCTTGATCACATCCGCTCGCTTTCGCTCAGTCGCGGGGAAAGCACTTGGCTGCGCGGCAATACCTTTTATGGCAAGCGTCAGATGTTTCGCTCTGATTTTATGGAGTGGTTCGAAAACATGCGTTTGCCGGAATATCATCTGGAAAAACGCGATGGACAATACGAGCTAACGTTCGAAGGCAAGTGGTGCGAGGTCATGCTATGGGAAATTCCCGCACTCGCGGTTCTTATGGAGCTGCGCAGCCGCGCTGTTTTGGACAGTATGGGCAAGTTCGAATTGCAGGTACTTTATGCGCGCGCGATGACGCGTGTTTGGGAAAAAGTTGAACGTTTACGCAGTGTTGAAGATTTGCGTATCGCTGATTTTGGGACGCGTAGGCGGCATTCATTTCTATGGCAGGATTGGTGTGTCCAAGCGATGCGCGAGGGATTGGGACAAAAATTTGTTGGCACCTCAAATTGCAAAATTGCGATGATGCGCGACATCGAAGCGATTGGCACCAATGCGCATGAATTGCCGATGGTCTATTCCGCACTTGCGCAAACGGACGATGCGCTCCGCCAAGCGCCTTATCAGGTTCTCGAAGATTGGCAGGATGAACATGATGGCAATCTTCGGATCATCTTGCCCGACACATATGGCACGCAAGGTTTCCTTGAACGCGCGCCGGATTGGCTCGCCGGTTGGACCGGCATTCGCATTGATTCAGGGGATCCTGCGACAGGCGCCGAAATTGCGATCAAATGGTGGAAGGATCGGGGTGAAGATCCACGCGATAAGCTGGTTATTTTCTCTGACGGCTTGGATGTGGATAAGATTATTGAGCTTCACAAACAGTTCGAAGGTCGTGTTCGCGTTAGCTTTGGCTGGGGTACGCTGTTGACCAATGATTTCCGCGGGCTTGTCCCGAATGGGGGGCTCGATCCTTTTTCCATAGTCTGCAAAGCGGTGGCGGCGGATGGCAATCCGACGGTCAAACTGTCCGACAATCCCGGCAAGGCCATGGGACCACAGGATCAGATTGAACGATACAAGCGCATTTTTGAGCTGGGCGAGCAAACGCGCCAAGAGGTCATCGTTTAATCGTCGCCTGTTACGCGCCCGCGTAATGCTTTGACTTCACCGCGCTCTTTCTTCGATTTCAAGCGGCGTTTTTTGCTGCCCAATGTTGGCCGCGTCGCAATGCGCCGCTTTGGTGCGATCAGTGCTTTGCGGATCAATTCGGTCAATCGTTCGCGGGCAATTGCTCGGTTGCGCGCTTGGCTGCGCTCTTCTTCAGCGCGAATGATTAAGGCGCCATCCAATGTCCAACGTCGCCCCGCCAAACGTTTTAAGCGCTTCTTCACAGGATCGCTCAGATTTGGGGAACGCTCCGCCTCGAACCGCAACTCAACCGCTGTCGAAACTTTGTTGACGTTCTGCCCACCTGGCCCAGAGGCGCGCGTGAAACTTTCGGTCAGCTCCCAATCGGCGATCTCGATTTTTGGCGTTATCTGCAACATGCGCCCTTCATGCCAGAACATCGCCGCAGACGCAAAAAGGGCCGCCCAGTGCGAGCGGCCCTTAATCTGAGTTTCGGAGGTGTGCCAGTTAGGCTTTCACCAATTCGCGGGCGCAAGGCCGGCTAGGGGTTGCCGCTAGCGGCGCACCTCGCAAATTGTCCCAACACATTTCTCCAATACCTTCTTAGACACAGGATCACCTCCTCTCATTTGTTTCAACTAAGGAGAGGATTGCACGGAATCCTGAGATCACCAAACATTATTTCAAGCAGATTGTAGCTTTTGCCACCGCGTGACCATGGCTTTGAACGGCACCAACGCGATAAGCGCGAGTGCAAGTTTAACGCCCCAGTCCGCGACGGCCAAAGACACCCAAAGCGGCGCGGCAGGGCCAAAGCCCAACAGCGGCAACACTTCGTTCGCCCAGCTCACATCATTCGCAGGTTCAAGGAAGATCAGCGCGCTCGAAAATGCGATGGTGAAAAACAGCGCCGTATCCAGCGTTGAGCCAATGATCGAGGATGCCAGCGGTGCGCGCCACCATTTCCCGTTTTTCAAGGCGGAAAAGATGGATACGTCGATCAACTGCGCCACAAGGAACGCCGTGCCAGAGCCAATTGCGATGCGCAATGTCACCAGTGGGCCAAACTCACCTTGAATTTGCGTGCCAATCAGCGAGCAAAGGACACCCACCACAAACCCCACAAAAATCACACGCCGCGCAGCGCTTGATCCATACATGCGGTTCATCAAATCCGTCACAAGAAACGCGAAAGGATAGGTAAACGCGCCCCAAGTCAGCCATTGGCCAAAAAGGAATTGAACAAGAATATTCGAGGCGACAACAATGGTCGCCATGGCAAGAATGCCAGGTAGGTAAGTGCGTGTCATAGGTTTGCCCGTTTTTTACAAGGTTGCGGCTACTTCCTCTCGAGGAATCGAGAGTCGCCGCCGTTTAGGCCCTGCGCGCGCGCGAGGCAAGTCATTCTTGCAGCAAAAATTCGACCATCATCGTACGTTGGAAACGGCTAAAATTGTCATCAGACACAGCAATCAAGCGCAGCGCGCCGGTGGCGTCTTGCCACACAGCAAGCCCTTCGAGGTTGTCAAATTGACCAAGCTTACTTGTGAAAAGATGCTCATGTCGCACAGGCGTATCAGCGTCGAAAATCACACGATCAATGCGTGTGTTGAACCCGAATCCGGCAAAGTTGCGCGTCAAAATGTAAAGGTGCCCATCGGGTCCAAAGTCGGCGCCAACAGGTCGAAAACCGCCAGAACGCGGAAAATTATAGATGTGGCGCCACGTTCCATTATCCGCATCGCGGTAGATCGGAAATGGCTCGCGCACCGTCGCAGAGCCTTCGGGGATCAAGTAAAGACGCGCGCTATCAGAGATCGCGAAAGCTTCAAAACCGATGTTTTTTGGCGCAGTGCGCGCGCGCTTCGGCAGATTGCGTTTGGTGGGCGTGCCTGTAACATCCGAATACGTCAGCAGCCGCGACTTGCCTTCAGCGGTCATGCTAAGGCGATCATCCGGCAAAAGCGCCAAGCCCTCTAGATCGCGAAACCGCTTTGGGTCAGGGCGTTTACCATTTTCCATGAGCAGCGGCACGGTTCTGTCTATCGTTGCGCCTGTAAGCGTACCATCGGCGTCACGGATCAAAGCGCCCTCGTATAGCACGCCGTCATCGCTCACTGCGAAGAAACCTATGCCATCGGCGCGCACTTCAAGGCCTGACAGCCCGCCAAACGCGTCGATGTCGGGCTTCCAAGTGAACTCGGCAACAGGCACCGCTTGCGGAGCTGCAAAAAGTGGTGCGGCGCAGAGAAAGGCTAGCGCGACTGCAAAACGTTGGAACATTGAGAAGGTAAATCCGCCAGAACGTACTCGCGCCGTGGCTTTGGTTTGGGCGCATTCGGATCGCGCGGTTTTGGCTTTGGCGGATTAAGAATATCGTTCACCCACTTCTGCGCATCTGCACAACCATCCCCTGCGGGCGGCGGGTTCTGATTTACACATCCACGCGCCCCTTTAGGGCAAGCGAGACGCACATGGAAGTGGTAGTGATGCCCATACCAAGGGCGAATTTTGCGCAGCCAGCGACGATTGCCCTTTTCCGCGTTACACATCGCAACTTTCGCACCGGGGAAGACAAAAATACGCGCAGTGCGTTTGTCTTTCGCGGCGGCCTTCATGATCTCCATGTGCTGGCGCGTAAATTTGTCGTTAATGTAGGCCCCCTTAGCGCGGCGCAGCGAGACCGAGCTAATCTTTTCGCGCTCTCGACGCGATAGGCGCAAATTGTCGGCGGGCAGCATCCAGATATCGACATCAAGGCCGATCTGATGGCTGCGATGCCCCGACAGCATCGGACCGCCGCGAGGTTGGCTAATGTCTCCGATGTAAAGCCCGTTCCACCCAGGAAGCTGCGCAGCTTTGGCAGAGAGCTTTTGAATAAAATCGATCGTTGTGGGATGCCCCCAATTGCGGTTGCGCGACAGGCGCATCGCTTGCCAAGTTGGGCCGGTTTCGGGCAGCGCGACAGAGCCAGCAGCGCAGCCTTTCGCGTAGGATCCAAATGGCGCGGCGCGCTGGGCCGATCCTTGCTTGGCCGCGCCAAAAAGCTGTTTCGCTTCAGGGGCAGCAGAAAGAGGAAGGGCAACAATTAAACTCAGAACAAAGGCAACCGCGCGCATCATGTCTCAAAATCTCCGTTCTTATGAACATAGGCCAACAGGATCAAACCGATCAAGAAAAGGAAGATAACAGGCGACACGCCCAAACGCGCGCTTTGCGTGATTGTCGTGACAATGCCGATAAGCAGCGGCGCCAGAAACGCAGTCGCCCGCCCGCTTAGACCATACAGCCCAAAATATTCCGTCGCATTGTCCTCATCCGTGTGACGCACCATCAAAGAGCGGCTTGCAGATTGCAGCATGCCACCCATGCCGCCAATCAGAACCCCGCAAATGATGAACGCCAGATCAGGCGTGCCAGCTGCGACGGTCATTCCGTAAATGGTATCGGGCGTAATATTAATCACCGTCAAGCTCACAAACATCAGAACAATAATCGCAAAAGCAATCACAGGTTTCGGGCCAAAGCGACGATCCGCGAAGCCACCGATATAGCTGAACACCGCCGCGCCAATCGCCGCAACAACGCCGAACACGCCGATCTGCGTGACCTCCCAATCCAGCACAAGCTTGGCGTAGACGCCGCCAAACGCATAAAGACCGTTCAACGCATCGCGGTAGAACATTGAGCCAACAAGGAAATACCCAAGCGAGCGCCGCGACTTTAACCCTTTGAGCGAAGTGATGACCTGCGAAAACGCCTCAGAAAAGCTAGACCTGATTTGGTCCGTGCGTACTTCGCGCACCCACAGGAAATAAGGGATCATGAAAAGAATAAACCAAATCGCCGCGAAGGGCCCCGTCGCACGCGTGCCTTCTCGCGCCGCCGGATCAAGCCCAAACAAAGGATCAAGCCCCGCAACAGTCTTGCCATTGCCCTGCTCAACCAGCAGCAAAAGCGCAATTGCCAGCGCGATGACACCGCCCAAATATCCAAACGCGAAGCCAGAGCCGGAAATTTTACCGATCTGCTCACGCGTCCCTAGTCCGGGCAGCTGCGCGTTGGTAAAAATCAACGCATATTCAGCGCCGATGAAGCCAATCCCAAAAGCGGCCAGCATCCAGAACAAATTGCTCGCGTCGGGAGCAGTGAACCAAAGCGCGCCACATCCGAGAACATACATAACGCTAAACGATAAGATCCAGGGCATCTTGCGCCCTGTGCTATCGGCCATTGCGCCAAAAATGGGCGCGGAAAAAGCGATGATCAGACCGATTAACGCTGTCGTCCAAGCCCACATCGCTTGTGCATTTGCGTCTGCGATCTCTTCCACTTGACCCAAGTTCAAATAATAGGTTGCTGCAATAGCGACGAAGAAAGGGCCGAAAATGAAAGTATTCAGAACCGTGTGATAAGGTTGGCTCGCAAAGTCAAAGAAATACCAGCCCCAAATGCGCTTTCGCAAAGATGTATCAGTGGTTGCGCTTGTCATTAAGTGTGTCCCCTATTTTGGCAACAGTTAGACAGACACAATGTCACACGCGCAAGACAATCCTGTCGCTTTAGTTCTGCATTGGGGGCCAAGGGCGGCTGGCATCCGCCTCGATCCATTTTGCGACCCACTCTGGAATAGGGGGCGAGATTGCGTCGCGTCCCATCGCCTCTAAAACGCGCGCGGGGGCGACGATGCCGGATTTATCTGTCACGGCGCCACGGTACAGCGCGTGATTGGCGACCTCGCCATCGTTTTTCACCATACATTGCTCAAGATAGAAAAAGCGCTCATCCCAGCACACAGCGCGAGATTTCATCGTAAACGCTTCAAACGTGCGAATGCGTCGACGATAGCGCACAGATACACCTGCCATTGTCAGACCCCAACGCTTAGCCCTTAGAGTAGCAAGCAAGCCAGAGCGCTGGGCCAAGGGAATGCGCCCAAGATCAAGCAGCGTCAGCGTGCGCCCATTGTTTAGCTCCATCCACATATCAATGTCCCAAGGCCAGCAACGATGACGCGACACATGGGTTTCATCAAACCCAATCGACTTCAGATTTCGGGTTTGCCACAAGGCTTTGATCATACGAATGAAAGGGTACATAAGCACGCTCCTGTTACGGCTCACATCTGCGATAGTTTGCATTGGCGTCAAGTCACTACCCTGCGGCACTTGTCGCCGCTCCTTTGCACGACTACCTAGGGAGCAACGCTAAATTTCGGAGCCTGCCCCATGTTGTCGCTTTTCCAAATCCTGCTGCTGATCCTTGATATCGCGTGGTTCTTTATTATCGCCCACGTCATCATGAGTTGGTTGATCAATTTTCAGGTTCTGAACCTGAACCAACAGTTCGTCGCGCAAATTTGGTACGGATTGAACCGTTTGCTCGAGCCTGCTTATTCGAAAATCCGCAGTTTTCTGCCGAATATGGCGGGGATCGACCTTGCGCCGCTTATCGCTTTGGTCGCCGTTTATGCCCTGCGCATCATTATTCAGAACAACATGCAGGCGTTTTACTAACACTCCATCTTGTGTGAAGTGTTAACCTATGGGACATATCCTGTAAGAGCAGAGCAATGCCATTACAGGACATCCCATGGACCGCGCCGCATCGCTGTTAAGCGACGTTTTCGGATTTGACGCCTTTCGCCCCGGCCAGCGCGACATTGTTGATGCTGTCGCTGGCAACGAAAATGTGCTCGCAATCATGCCCACGGGCGGCGGAAAATCTCTGTGTTATCAGCTTCCTGCGCTGCTCGATGACAGCGGTTTAACGGTTGTGATCTCGCCGCTGATTGCGCTGATGCGCGATCAAGTGCAGGCGTTGAAAGCCAGCGGCGTTGTTGCGGGGGCCTTGACCTCTGGCAACACCGAGGACGAAACCAACGCTGTGTTCGAAGCGATTGATGCAGGTACTTTGCGCCTGTTGTACATGGCTCCTGAGCGGCTCGCCTCTGGCGGTGCTGTTAACCTATTGCGCCGCGCTGGCGTGCGCCGCATCGCGGTGGATGAAGCGCACTGCGTGAGCCAATGGGGCCATGACTTTCGCCCAGACTATTTGCGTATCGGTGAACTGCGCCGCACGTTGAATGTGCCAATTGCAGCCTTTACAGCGACGGCCGACGCAGAAACGCGCGTCGAAATTGCCCAGCGCTTGTTTGATGGCGAAACGCCGCAAACCTTCTTGCATGGCTTTGATCGCCCTAACATCCACCTCGCCTTTGCCGCCAAAGATGGTCCGCGTCAGCAGATCCTTAGCTTTGCGGCGGCACGTAAGGGTCAATCCGGCATTGTCTATTGCGGCACGCGTGCCAAGACCGAAGGGCTTTCGGGCGCGCTCAATCAAGCAGGGCACAGTGCTTGTTTTTATCATGGCGGTATGGATCCTGATGCGCGTCGCGAGGTTGAAGCGCGCTTTCAACGCGAAGACGGTTTGATTGTTGTCGCGACTGTCGCCTTTGGTATGGGCGTTGATAAACCTGATATCCGTTGGGTTGCACATGCGGATTTACCCAAGTCGATTGAGGCGTATTATCAAGAAATCGGTCGCGGTGGTCGCGATGGCGCGCCTGCTGAAACGCTCACGCTTTATGGTCCGGATGACATTCGTTTGCGTCGCAGTCAGATTGATGAAGGTCTTGCACCCCCTGAACGCCGCGCGGCGGATCATGCGCGCTTGAACGCTTTGCTTGGTCTTGCTGAAGCGCTTGATTGTCGTCGTGCCAGCTTGCTCGCCTATTTTGGCGAAACCAATGTAAAATGCGAGAACTGCGATCTTTGCGATGCGCCGGTCGATGTTTTCGATGGGACAACCGCTGTGCGCAAAGCGCTTTCTGCCATTCTGCGCACGAACGAATATTTCGGCGCAGGTCATTTGATTGATGTGCTTTTGGGGAATGAAACCGATAAAATTCGCGCCCGCGGTCACGACGATTTGCCCACCTACGGCGTTGGCAAAGAGTATAGCAAACGCGAATGGCAGGCGGTTTTTCGTCAAATGATGGGGCATGATTTGGTGCGCCCTGATCCTGAACGTCACGGTGCTTTGCGTATGACTGACGAAGCCTTGCCGATCCTGCGTGGCGAAGCCTCTATTCGTTTGCGTCGCGACAGTATTAAAGCGGCGTCGAAATTTTCACCTTCTGTGCGCGCATTGGTGAATGAAGAAGACGCGCCGCTGCTCTCAGCCTTAAAAGCGAAGCGGCGTGGCCTCGCGGAAACGGCGCGTGTTCCTGCCTACATCGTGTTCAACGACAAAACTTTGATTGAAATGGCGCAATTGCGCCCCAAAACGCTTGACGCGATGGCGCGCATTGGCGGGGTTGGCGCGAAAAAGCTGGAAACCTATGGCGCTGATTTTCTTGAAGTGATCAACGGCGAAGTCGAACCACTGCATCCTGCGCGGCGTAAATTGGCGGGGCGCGACAGCGGCACGCTTTATGATCGTTTGCTCGAAGTGCAGGCCGATCTCGCACGCGGCGGCGGAGGGCATGATAAACCACTGAGTTGTTCCGCCTCTTTGCTTGCCAAGATCGCAGCGCAAAAACCGCAGAACGAAAATGCGCTCGAACGTATCTTGGGCGAGCGGCGCAGCGAAAGATTCGGGCGCGCATTTCTGGACGTCTTGCGTGAGGCGAGCTAGATCGTATCTCAGGAAAACAGGGGGCGAATATGTTAGTTGTGATTTCACCGGCCAAGCGACTGGACTGGGCAGAGCGCGACGTCGAAATGACGTCCCCTGAGTTGCAAGCGGATGCGGTGCGCCTGTCAAAAACTGCAAAGAACCTGACGCTGGGCGAATTGCGTAAATTGATGGACTTAAGCCCGGATTTGGCGCGCCTGAACCGTGATCGGTTTCAAGCGTTCGAGGCAGAGCCGAGTGCTGAGTTGGTGCGCCCCGCCGCTTTGGCTTTTGCCGGCGATACATACCAAGGCTTAGAGGCGGATACGCTTGATCAAGATGAGATGCGCTACGCCCAAGAGCATTTGCGGATTTTGTCGGGGCTTTACGGGGTTTTGCGCCCTCTCGATGCGATTCAGCCGTACCGTTTGGAAATGGGGTCGCGTCTAAAGACGCGTCGCGGCACATCGCTTTACGACTATTGGCGCACGGACTTGTCGAAAATGCTGAATACTCAGGCAGAAGCGATTGGCACGGATACCTTGGTAAATTGCGCAAGTCAGGAGTATTTTGGCGCCGTCGCTCCCAAAGCGCTGAAACTGCGCGTTGTCACGCCTGTTTTTATGGAATTGAAAGATGGAAAAGCCAAGATTGTCAGCTTTTTCGCCAAGAAAGCGCGTGGAGCAATGGCGCGCTATATGATTCAGAACCGTGTCGAAACGGCAGAAGACATCAAAGGGTTCGATCTGGGTGGCTATGCATTTCAGCCGGATTTGAGCGAAGGGGATCGCTGGGTTTTCTTGCGTGATTATCCAAGCTGATCCATCTGGATTGTGCGCGCTCCTTCGACCTTTAGCTTGATGATCTGCTCAATCACGAGCGCCTTTTTAAGAGGCTTCGTCAGGTAGTGATCCAGGCCAGCCTTCAAAATCGCGTCCTGATCACCGGCCATGGCATGAGCTGTCATTGCTATGATTGGCGCATGTGCACCGCTTTTCTGCTCTAACGCGCGGATGTCTTGAGTTGCGGATTTACCATCTTTTTTAGGCATCGAGATGTCCATAAAAACGATGTCGGGGTTGAATGTTTCGTACAATGAAACCGCCTCTACCCCATTGCTTGCAAATTGTAGATCTATATCCAAATGCTTGAGCATTTTACCAAATACCAACTGATTGGTTTTGTTATCCTCTGCGGCCAGTACGCGAATTTTTCGACCCGTTTTTTCCGGCTCTGCTGCTTTGCGTTTTGTCGTATGAAACACGATTGATTGCGGCGGCGGCGCAAGTTGTTCGGGCGGCGCTAGATCCAACAAGGCACGATATAATATTTGACGCGGAACAGGTTTTTGCAACACGCGCGACACAGACCCGCGCGCGGGGTCACTTTCGGCGGCGCTCACGTTGGATGCAATCAGCAAGATTGGCAAAGTAGGCATTTCTACACGTAATTTCTGCGCAAGGTCAAAACCGTCTGTTTCACCCTGCAAGTCGTCAATAATCGCAATTTCACAGCCGTTCTTGAGCGCGAGAATTGCATCTTTTTCGTGGCTTACCGCGCAACAATCGATGCCCAAAAGGGAAATCTGCTTTTCGATAATCGTGCGGGTTAACTCTTCGTTATCAACGATCAGGGCCGTTTTTATCGCAGGTTTCGCAATATCCAGATCGTCCGAGGGGATGCTGTTAAGTTTGATCTGAAAGCCAAAACAGCTGCCGACATTGTCCTCTGATGTGACCCAAATCTGTCCCTCCATCATCTCGACCAAGCGTTTGGTGATCGCAAGGCCCAGTCCAGTGCCCTCAAACTCGCGATTTTTCTCTTCATCAATTTGATTAAATTCACCGAAAATTTGATCAACTTTATCTGCGGGAATACCAATGCCCGTGTCCTGAACCGTCACATGCAAATCGCACAGGCCATCGTTATGTGTGCCAGTGACGGCGATCAAAACATGGCCCTCTTTGGTGAACTTAACCGCGTTGCCAAGAATGTTGGTTAACACCTGCCGAATACGGCCCGGATCGCCAAACATTTGCGTCGGTAAAAACAGGTCGTAATCCACCAGCAATGCGATGCCCTTGTCCTGCGCGGAGGGTTGCAAAAGGCGGATAACTTCATGAATACACTGCTCAAAATCAAACGTGGTTGGACGCAGTTCTAATCGGTTCGCTTCGATTTTGGAGTAATCGAGCACGTCATTAATAATTGTTAACAGCGCCTCGCCAGAGTTGCGAATGGTGTCAACAAACAGACTCTGCTCTTCTTCAAGCCGCGTCTCTGCCAGAAGGTCCGCCATGCCCACGATACCATTCATGGGCGTGCGAATCTCATGGCTCATGTTCGCAAGGAACGCTGATTTCGCGCGATTTGCCGTCTCTGCCTGATGGCGAGCCTGCTTTAACTCGTTTTCATAACGGATCGTATCGGTGATGTTCAGCGCGAGCGACACGACATCACCATCGGGGCCGCGCTCATCGATCAGCTTGGCATACATGCCGTTCCAAAACCTGATAACTTTGGGTTTCGGGCTCGGCTCATTCCAGCGCTCCAGCATTTGCGTGCGCCACTCATGCACATCCAAATCTTCTGTATCGACAATCCCCTCCTCCGTCAGAATCATCAGCATTTCAGGGTAGGTCACACCGGGTTTCATATCTTCGATATCGTCAAAAACACCTAAATATGCGTTGTTTGCGCTGATCATCTCATTGTCAGTGTTAAAAAACGCAAACCCATCGCGGATGGTGCGTATGGAATGCCATAAACGCCGCTCTGCGATTTCAACCTTTTGATGCGCAACCGTCAGATCCGTCTTCACCTGACGGTTTTCGCTGCGCACATTCGCAACCTCTGCCTCTGTGCGTTCGATACGATCGGAGAGTGCGCGCGCATGACGCCCAAGCTTGCGATTGGCCGAGAACAACTCGGCCTCTTTCATTTCCAATAGCCGCTCAGCCGCGAGGCGAGCGCGGCGTTCTTCGGCAAGTTTATGAGCAAGCGTCATGTGGCGATTATGAGAATCAAAGTTAGGGTTAACGCGACAATCCGCTGAGGAAGTGAAGATTGCTTTAATCCCGCACTAGAAAACTTGCCAAAACGTCATTTGGCGTGTCACCTTTGAGACATTGTTTTTAGGAGAATTATATGCGCCGCGTTATTTCCGCAGCTCTGCTTACTTTGTCGATGCTCACTTCTGCGCAGGCTCAGGATGCCAGCCCCATTCCAGAGCAGCGTTTGATTTATTCCAAGGACATCGACTTTTTTGGCGCTGATCTGACCAACCTTTTTGATACGACCCTTGATGCCTGCGAGCGCGCCTGCCTAAGCAACAGCCAGTGCACCGCGTTTACGTTCAATCAACGCTCAAACGCGTGTTTTCCCAAAAGCGGCGTGAGCGAGAAACAGACCTACGAGGGCGCTTTGTCCGCAGAGGTGTACCGCGCCAACGCCGCCACATTGAACAGCGCAGAAAGCCGCGCGCGTGATTTGGCGTTTTTATCCAAACGTGACCGCGATGCGATGCTCTCTCAGGCGCGAAAGCTTGGCTATGTGCATCAAGGCGGTCAATGGAGCGTGCAGGTCTTGCTTGATGCGGTCCGCGACAGGCGCGCTGAAAAGAACTTGCGCAGCGCCATGCATTGGCAGGGCGCAGCCACGGCGCAATCTGATGCCAGCGATATGTGGGCGGAATATGCGCGCCTTGCGCTAGAGGTGAAAGGCAAGAACAGCTCTGACACGCGCAAGCTGCGTCAACGCGCGTTGAACGCGGCCAGCAACGCCTATCTGCGCGCGCCGAATGATGCGGCCAGGGTCAGTGCGTTGCAGATCATGGCGGAAGCGATGGAGCAGTTGAAGCGTGGGCGCGATATGATTCCAGCGCTGCGCCTCGCCCAAAGCATTCAGCCCCGCGATGACGTGATCGCCGCGCTCGACAAAGCCATCGCCAAATACGGCTTTCGCATCACCGAGCATCGCGTCGACAAAGATTCTGCCGCGCCGCGTATTTGCGCCGAATTTTCCGAAAGCTTGGTAAAAACTGGAGTGGATTACGCGCCTTTCGTCAAGCTTCCCAGCGCAAATCTTGCGGTGCAGGCGGATGGCCGTCAGATTTGTATCGACGGCGTCGAGCATGGCGCGCGCTATCAAGTCACATTCCGCACTGGCCTGCCTGCGGCCAGCGGTGAGAGCTTGGTCAAGGATATCCCTTTGACGCTTTATGTCGGGGATCGCACAGCCTCGGCCCGCTTCCCAGGGCGGGCTTATGTACTGCCAAAATCGGCAGATGCGGCGATTCCACTTGAAACGGTTAACCTTGACACCGTCGATCTGCTGCTGCGCCGCGTCAGTGATCGCAATGTGCTGCGCACTATGCAAGAGGACATGTTCGGACGCCCTCTTAGCCAATACGAAGATGAGGTATTCAAACGCGACATAGGTGAGCAAATCTGGAGCGGCACAGGCGAGGTT
>CAYQZI010000001.1:3720-11285 GCA_964421835.1 uncultured Planktotalea sp. | reverse complement strand
TTCCCTGCGGGCCTTGCGCGCGGCACAGGCGGCGCTGCCCCTGCGCTTGTCTTGGCGAAACAGGGCGAGGATGATCTGGCCTTTATGTCGCTTACCGAGCCTGCCTTTGATCTGTCCGATCGCGGCGTTGAGGGGCGCGCGCCTGCGGGGCCGATTGATCTGTTCCTGACCACGGATCGCGGAGCCTATCGCGCAGGCGAGACGATTTACGCCACCGCCCTTGCCCGCGATAGCACCGCGCAAGCGCTGAATGATTTGCCGATCACTGCGATCCTGACGCGCCCTGATGGCGTTGAATATACGCGCAAGCTCTCGCGCGCGGATAGCGCTGGGGGTCATGTGTTTGATCTGCCCCTTGGCTCTACTGTTCCACGCGGCACTTGGACGCTGGATATGAAGGCCGACCCAGATGCTGCGCCCCTGAGCAGTCAAAAACTGCTGGTCGAGGATTTTCTGCCAGAGCGCATCGACTTTGACCTTGCTCTGCCCAGCGCGCCCATTCGCGCCGGCGATACACCGCCTTTGACGGTTTCCGCGCGCTACTTGTTTGGTGCGCCGGGTGCAGATTTGCCCATCGAAGGCTCTGTACGCCTCAGCGCGATCCGCGAGCTAGAGGGTTTCACGGGGTATCGTTTTGGCCGCCATAATGAGCCGGTGCGGCCGCGCACCAAGTTCCTGTCTGGCGCAGGGCGCACGGATGCGCAGGGCAATGCAGTTGTCGCGCTTGAAATGCCCGAAATGACCAGCGCCGCCGTCCCGCTTAAGCTGCGCGCAACCATTCGCGTCTCTGAGGGCAGTGGTCGCCCTGTCGAGCGTCAAATCACCAAGGAGCTTGCCCCGAATGGCGCAATGATTGGCATCAAGAAGATGTTTGACGATGTGGTCCCGCAAGGCACAGACGCAAGCTTGCACCTTATCGCGATTGGCGCAGATCTTAAGCCTACGCCAATGCAGGTGCGCTGGACGATGAACCGCGTGCAGACCCGCTACCAGTGGTATCAGCTTTATGGCAATTGGGACTGGGAACCCGTAACAACGCGCGAACGTATCGCGAGCGAGGTTGCGACGCTGGGCGAGGCCCCATTGAGCATCAGCGCGCCTGTGGATTGGGGCCGTTACGAAGTGATCGTCGAGCGTTTGGATGGCACCTACATCGCCTCCTCTACCGACTTTTATGCGGGGTGGTATGCGCCTGCGGATACCTCTAACACGCCTGATACTCTGGAATTGTCGCTCGACAAGCCTGACTACAAAATGGGTGATACCGCGACCCTGCGCCTTGTTCCGCGTTTTGCAGGCACCGCGCTGGTGACCGTCATGTCCAACCGTGTGATCCATATGGAAACGGTGCAGGTCACGACGGGCGAAAACCTGATCCCTCTGACCGTTACGGATGAATGGGGCGCAGGTGCCTATGTCACCGCCAATGTGATCCGCCCGATGGATGTGGCTGCTGGCCAGAACCCAGCGCGCGCGCTGGGTCTGTCCTATGCATCGATTGATCCGGGCGCGAAACAACTTCGTGTTTCACTCGATGCGCCAGAGGCGATTAAGCCGCGCAGTCCCTTGGAGGTGACCCTGCAAGTTGACGGGATCAAAGCCGGCGAGACTGCCTATGTGACCCTTGCCGCTGTTGATCTGGGCATCCTCAATCTAACCGCTTTCGACAGCCCTGATCCCTCGGGGCATTACTTTGGTCAACGCCGCCTTGGGATGGAGATCCGCGATGTTTATGGCCGTTTGATCGACGGCATGAATGGCGCAATGGGGCAAGTACGCTCTGGCGGTGATGCGGGGTCGCGTTTGCGCCTGCAAAGCCCGCCACCGACGCAAGATCTTGTTGCCTATTTCTCTGGCCCTATTGAAGTTGGCACGGATGGCAAAGCCACTGCCTCTTTCGATATTCCTGCGTTCAATGGCACAGTGCGCCTTATGGCAGTTGCTTGGTCCAACACGGGCGTTGGGCAAAGCGAAGCGGATGTGCTGGTGCGCGATCCTGTGGTTGTGACAGCATCCTTGCCGCGTTTCCTAGCGCCGGGCGATCAATCAAACATGCTGCTGGAAATTGTCCATGCCACTGGTCCTTCGGGGCGCATGGGGCTTGATGTTTCTGGTCTTGGGGTGACCTTCGATGCATTGCTTGTCCCCTCTGGTTTAACCCTAGAGGATCAGCAAAAACAGACCCTAACAGTGCCAATCAGTGCCGCAAGCATCGGGGATCACACAGTGCGCATTGCGCTGACCACACCTGATGGCAAGCAGTTGGTGCAGACCCTCACACTGCCCGTGCGCGCCAATGATCCAGAGGTCAGCGAAGTGCGGCAAGTCAGCATTGCTGCGGGCGAGACGTTTACTTTGGACGATGCCGTCTTCGCGGGTTTCCAAGGGGGCACAGGCTCTGCGATCCTTGCTGCTGGTCCGCTTGCCAAGCTCAATGCGCCGGGTCTTTTGCATGCGCTTGATCATTATCCCTATGGCTGCACGGAGCAAATCACATCCGGCGCTATGCCGCTTTTGTACTTTGATGAAGTCGCACGCGCGATGGGTTTGGAGGAACGCGCCACTGTGCAAAAACGGGTCAACCAAGCGATCGCCCAAGTGCTGACGCGGCAAAGCTCCAACGGCGCGTTTGGTCTGTGGCGCGCGTCCTCGGGCGAGTTTTGGCTCGACGCTTATGTCAGCGATTTCCTCTCGCGTGCCAAATCGCAAGGCTACGCCGTGCCCGCACTTGCGTTCCGCATTGCGATGGACAACCTGCGCAACCGCATCAACTACGCGCCAGACTTTGACGAAGGCGGCGAAGATATCGCCTATGCGCTGATGGTGCTCGCCCGCGAGGGCGCCGCCTCTATGGGAGATCTGCGCTATTATGCGGATGTGAAAGCAGGCGCGTTTAGCACGCCGCTGGCGGCGGCTCAATTGGGTGCAGCGCTGGCCTCCTACGGCGATCAAACCCGCGCCGATGCGATGTTCGCACGCGCTGCGCGTTTGATGATCCCCCGCATGGGCGAAGAGGCGCGCGTGTGGCGCTCTGACTTTGGCAGCAACCTGCGCGATGCGGCTGGGCTTTTGACCCTCGCAGTCGAAGCAGGCAGCACGGCGGTGGATACATCTGTGCTCTCGGACCGCATCGCAAGTGCCGGTCGGTCCTTGTCCACGCAAGAAGCGTCATGGGCTTTGCTCGCGGCGCATGCGTTGGTGGAAAATCCAAGCGCTTCGGGGCTGGCTGTGAACGGAATAGCAAGCGCAGGGCCGCTTGTGCGCCGCTTTGATGCTGGCGCTGCGCCCTTGGCGATCAGCAACACCTCGAATGGCCCGATGAATGTCACGCTGAGCACCTTTGGCATTCCCGCAACCGTGCCTGAGGCAGGAGGCTATGGCTATAAAATCACCCGAGAGTATTTCACCATTGAGGGCGCGCCCGTCACCGACATGACCTTGCAAACAGGGGATCGTTTGGTGACGGTTCTAACGGTTATCCCGTTTGAGAATGGCGAGTCCCGTTTGATGATCAATGACCCCCTGCCCGCGGGGTTTGAAATCGACAATCCCAACCTGATCCGTGGCGGCGATATCAGAGCGCTTGATTGGCTGAAACCTGCCCGCACCCAGCACTCGGAATTTCGCACCGATCGCTTCCTTGCGGCGGTGGATGCGCGCGGCACGCAACCCTTGCGCCTTGCCTATATCGTGCGTGCTGTGTCGCCGGGCGTGTATCACCATCCTGCCGCCTCGGTCGAGGATATGTACCGCCCGCAATATCGCGCACGCGGCCATACGGGCCAACTGGTTGTGAGCGAGTAAACGATGCGCGCTTTTGCCTGTGTTGCACTGCTGTTCTTCGCAGCACTCGGGCGCGATGCGTTTGACGATTGGATCGCGCGCACAGATTTGCCAAGCGTGCTGCCAGACACCTCTGTCGAGGTGCGCGACGCTAATGACATTCTGCTGCGCGCCTACACCGTCGAGGATGGGCGTTGGCGACTTGGTGTCGCAACAGATCAGGTAGATCAGCGCTACCTTGAGATGCTGATCGCTTACGAAGACAAGCGGTTCTATCGCCATCACGGCGTTGACGCTTTGGCCGTTCTGCGCGCGGCGAAACAGGCTCTAACACAGGGCAAAATCGTCTCTGGCGCGTCTACTTTGACAATGCAGCTCGCACGTTTGCTTGAGCAAAGCGGTACAGGCGCATGGCAGGGCAAGCTGCGCCAGATGCGCGTCGCAATGCGGCTGGAGCAAGTGCTGAGCAAGGACGATATTCTGCGCCTTTACCTGACGCTTGCGCCCTATGGCGGCAATATCGAGGGGGTGCGTAGCGCGTCGCTCAGCTACTTTGGAAAAGAGCCCAATCGCCTAACCGCAGCCCAATCTGCGCTTTTGGTGGCCCTGCCCCAAGCCCCTGAAGCACGGCGGCCTGATTTGGATCTGAGCGCTGCGAGAGCGGCGCGGCAAGTTGTTATGGATAGATTGATCGAAACGAAAACAGTCAGCACAGAAGAGGCACAAACAGCCTATTTAGAGCCTGTTTTACCCCAGCGTTACCGCTTCCCCGCGCTTGCGCCGCATCTGTCAGATCGCGCGCGATTGGACCTGCCAGAGCGCAGCGTGCACCGTTTGACCCTGCGTGCAGAACTGCAAAAACAAGCAGAGAAACTGGCTGCGTCAAGCCTGCAAGGGCAAGCAGAACATGTGTCGATTGCGATGATTTTGGCGGATCACACAACTGGCGAAATTCTCGCTCATGTGGGCTCTGGTGGGTATTCTGACAAGGATGCGCGGCAGGGGTTTATCGATATGACGCGCGCTATGCGCTCGCCTGGATCGACGTTGAAACCTTTGGTCTATGGATTGGCGTTCGATCAAGGCCTGGCGCATCCAGCGACCTTGATCAATGACCGCCCCGTTGCCTTTGGCAGTTACGCGCCGCAGAATTTCGATGGTGCCTTTCGCGGCGAATTACGGGTGGATGAAGCACTGCGCCTGTCGCTGAACCTACCAGTTGTTTTACTGACAGAAGAGCTGGGCCCCGCGCGATTGATGCATGCCCTCAGCAAAGCAGGCGTCTCGGCAAAAGTGCCAGGTGGGAGGGCCGGTCTCGCCGTTGCTTTAGGCGGTGTTGGCACGTCGCTGGAGGGATTGGTGCAACTCTATGCAGGCCTTGCACAGGGGGGCGAAAAACAGAGCCTAACCTGGCGAAAAGGGTCTAACCGCGAGAGTGCGGCACTGTTCCTCTCGCGCGCGTCTGCTTGGCAGGTGTCCCACATTCTTGCCGGTCTCGCGCCGCCCTCTGGCGCTGCCAATATGCGGCTCGCGTATAAGACGGGCACCTCTTACGGGCACCGCGATGCCTGGGCGATAGGCTTTGACGGACGCACTGTTGCAGGCGTTTGGATTGGGCGCCCGGATGGCACGCCTGTGCCGGGGGCGTTTGGCGGTGCGCTGGCCGCGCCAATCTTGTTCGAGCTTGTCGGATTGATGTCTGGTAAGGCAGTGCCCCTGCCGGCACCGCCGCCAGAAACGCTGTTGTTAGAGACCGCTGAATTGCCTTTGCCGCTGCGCCGCTTCAAGGGTCGCCGCGCTCTGTTTCAAGCGCCGCCAGATGCACCAAAGATGGCGTTCCCGCCCGATGGTGCTCGGCTAGCGCGTAGCCATGCTGGGGTGATTGTGAAGGTCCGCGACGGCAGAGCGCCGTTTACATGGCTTGCCAATGGCGCCCCAATCTTGCGCGGAGTGCACACGCGCGAGGCGCAACTGCCTTTAAGCGAAGCAGGATTTGTCCAGCTCTCTGTGATCGACAAGGATGGCCGCGCGGCGCGCGCGACCATACGGCTCGACTAAGAAAGCGCCTTTGCAAAGGCACTTGCGAGATCTTTTTGCAAAAAGATCTCCTCCGCCCTCAATCAGAGCGTTTCAAGAGCCAAGGCTATGCCTTGTCCACCGCCAATGCACATGGTCACAAGCGCACGCTTGCCGCCAATCCGTTCCAGCTCGTAAAGCGCCTTTAGCGTTATGATTGCGCCCGTCGCACCCACAGGATGCCCCAGCGCAATTGCACCGCCGTTCGGATTGACCTTTGCAGGATCCAGCCCCAGCCCTTTGTTCACAGCAAGCGCTTGCGCCGCAAAGGCCTCGTTGCTTTCGATCACATCAAAATCAGTGACCTTTAGCCCCGTGCGCGCAAGCAGGTTTTCGACCGCTGGCACGGGACCAATCCCCATCACTTCAGGGCGCACACCTGCGTGGGCATACCCAAGGACGCGCGCACGCGGCTTGAGCCCAGCCTTTGACGCAGCAGACGCGGTGGCCAGCACCATGGCAGCCGCCCCATCGTTGATGCCGGACGCATTGCCAGCCGTCACAGTTCCGTTCTTTTGGAACACCGTGCGCAGACCCGCGAGCGCCTCGTCAGAGGTAGCTTTTGGATGTTCATCCACCACGAAGTCCACCATGTCGCGTTTCACTTTGACCGGCACCGGGGTGATTTGGCGCGCGAAGTAACCGCTTTCAATCGCGTGCGCGGCGCGCGTTTGACTGGCCAGCGCAAATGCGTCTTGCGCCGCGCGAGAAATGTCATGCTCAGCTGCGACGTTTTCAGCCGTGACACCCATGTGGCCCGTGCCAAAGGGACAATTCAGCGCGCCCAGCATCATATCGAGCGTGCGCGTGTCGCCCATCTTTGAGCCCCAGCGTTGATCAGGGATAATAAACGGCGAGCGCGACATGTTCTCGGCGCCGCCTGCGAGCGCGAAGTCCGCATCGCCCAACATCAAGGACTGCACGGCAGAGACAATCGCCTGCGCGCCAGAACCACACAGCCGGTTCACGTTCATCGCAGGCACACGGTCAGGAATGCCAGCATCCATCGCCGCAACGCGTGAGAGATACATATCACGCGGCTCCGTGTTAATCACATGGCCGAACACCACAGTGCCAATCTGCGCACCCTCGACACCAGAACGCGCAAGCGCCGCTTTGCTCGCAATGCTCGCAAGTTCAATCGGTGTCGTTTTCGCCAATGCGCCACCAAAGGTGCCAATAGCCGTGCGCGCGCCGTCTAGGATGACGATATCGTCGCTCATATGAATTCTCCTGTGTCTCAGATTTTCGCGCAGTATGGCCGCAGCGCAAAGGCCTGTCAGCCACGACGATGCGTCAAAGCCACTTGTGAGCGCCGCTTTTGCATGTTTTCCTTTCCTGATGAGTTTGCATCCAACGCCTGTTCCCGAAACGCCCGCTGAAGAAAAGCTGATCGCAGAATGCGCAGGCCCTGCGCGCATCGTGTTTGGCGAAGGTGTGCTGCCCGAACATGAAGCCGAAAATGGTCATATTAGAGCAGGGTTTCTGCGCGATCTTTTGCTCAGCGAAACGCGGCTGGGCACCAAAGGACTACGCATCAGGGGCGCTTGGATTTCCGGCAAACTTGATTTGCAAGGCGCGCGTTTACACTGCGATCTGTCCTTTACCCAATGCCACTTTACGGATGTGCCTGAGTTGGTGAATGCACGCATGCGCGGGCTGATCCTATCGGGATGCACGCTGCCGGGCCTGTCTGCGGATAACGT
>CAYQZI010000001.1:0-3620 GCA_964421835.1 uncultured Planktotalea sp. | reverse complement strand
TCCCTTGCGAGGGCGCGCATTGATGGGCTTTTGTTCTTTAAAGACAACCAGATTGGGCGCGGCATTGTGAACCTGTCCGGCGCGCGGTGCGCACGGCTTCGCGATGAACCCGAAGGGCCGGGCGCGAGCTATCCGATCCGCCTTGATGGGCTGACATATGAGGGTTTTTCGCGCCACACCGATACCACTGTTAAAGGCCGTTTGGCTTGGCTTGAGCGACGTCCAAACGACATGAGCTTTACCGCGCAGCCCTATGAGCAGCTTGCGCGTGTGCTGCTTCAAAACGGGCAACGGGCCGACGCGCGCAGTGTGTTGATGCGCAAAGAGCATATGCTGCGCGCAGAAAACCGGCGCGCTGTGTTGGCGCGTGGCGGCATGCCGCTGCGTTGGCTGGCGCATTGCATTGCCGATAGCGTTATGCGGATTGCTGTAGGATATGGCTATCGCCCTGCGCGCGCTTTGTTCTTTGCTGCGGCGCTTGTCCTTGGGCTTGGCGCTTTCTTTGATCAAGCGTGGCGCGCGGGCGATATGACCCCCAACGCTGCGCCGATCTTGGTCTCGGCGGATTGGATCTCTGCAACGCAAACCCATGCGGATAACCCAGCGGCCTTTTGGTCGCAAAGCGATCAAGCGGGCAAGGATTGGGAGACGTTCAATGGTTATGCCTATGCGGCTGATTTGGTCATTCCAATTGTCACCTTGGGGCAAGAAACCGCTTGGGCACCCTCTACCTCGCGCAGCCCATTGGGGCGCATTGGCTGGTGGCTACGTTGGTTTGCAAAAGCGCTGGGATGGATCATCACCGCTTTGGGCGCGGCGGCAGTCACAGGCGCGGTGCGTCAGGACTAATAATGCGGCGGCGTGACGGCCCAAAAGATAACCGTCTCTTCATCAGTCGGGTTGGCGTAGCGATGCGGCTTGGTTGAGGGAAATTGAAACGCATCCCCCGCACTAAGCCGCATGACTTGGTCCTCAACTGTCAACTCTAAGATACCAGACACGACAAATCCGCCCTCTTCGCCCTTATGCGCGTAATTCACATCACCAGAACTCGCATGTGGCGCAAAAGTAGTCAGGATCATCTCTAACGCACCAGAGAGATTGGGGCTGAGCAGTTCATCATGCACCCCTGAATCAAAGCGCAAAGCACGGCGTTTTCCAGCGCGCACAACGACGTGTGATTCAGGATTTTCGGCATCATTCGGGTCAGGGAAAAACCAGTTTATCCCCACGCCCAATGCACCTCCAATCGTGTTCAGCGCGCGCACAGAGGGGTCGGCATCTTGGCGCTCGAGCTGGCTGAGATACCCAATCGACAGCCCCGTTTCAGCGGCAAGCTGAGCAAGCGTGAACCCTTTGGCCTTTCTAAGCTCACGCATGCGCGTGCCGATAATCGGTTGCGTGGCGCGTGTATTCATCTCAATTTTGACTCCAAATTTAAGATTATAGGTGCTAAATACTCTCAATATTCAGATTAATCGCTGCGGGCAAAGCCGTCAAATAGGGACCTTGCATGTCATATCTCTCGAACCGTTTCTTTGGATCCTACTGTTTTTGGCATTGGGGCGAGGGCTTCCAAACCGTGCTTTTCACTTGGTACATGAGCATCCATTTGAACCTGAGCGCGACTGAAATCGGATTTTACCAAGCGCTTGTCTTGTCGCCCTTTCTTATCTTCGCAGTGCTTGGCGGCGTGCTGACCGATCGCATTGGTGCGCGCTTTAGTTATACCGCCTCAACGCTTATTTTCGCAGGCATCCTTATCAGCTATGGGGTCTTCGATCACAGCTTTGGCTACGTGCCAAAGGTGTTTTTCCTCTATTGTATTCTCGCGGGGATCGTCAGCGCCATATCAAACCCTGCGATTGACACATTCATCCCCGAAGCCACGCCAAAGTCAGCGCAAAGCAACGCCTTGATCGCCGCCAGCACGCATAATGCGGCAAAGCTGACGGGAACGTTAACAGGCTTGGCCTTGCCCGTCATTTTGGCCACGGGCGGCTTTGTGATCAATGGGGTCTTGATGGCAATCAGCGCACTTCTGTTGCGCGCGCATACAAAAGATGACCCGCCGAGGAAACGCAGCAACCCTCCGGATCTAAAACGCGCTTTGCCGCGCGCCGTTCGCCATTTCCGCGATTGTCCTGAAAACGTTGATATCTTGCTTGGCAGCGTGTTGCTGGGCCTCGTGATCGTGCCTGCGGGTTACATCCTTTGGCCTTTGGTGCTGCGTGAGAACTTTCCAGAGTACGGCAATTGGATCGCCCTGATGAACATCTCTAGCTGGATTGGCGCGATTGCGATTACAACGCTTGTCGCGCGCCTGTCCGAGCGGATCACACGCCCCGGAATTGCGGCTTTGGCGATTTGGGGGATCTATGGGTTTGGCATTCTTCTGCTGAGCTATGTGAGCAGCTATCCGATGCTTTGCGCGCTGATCTTGTGCCTTGGCGGCGTCAAAGTTGGCAAAGCCTTGGTCTACGGTAAATACCTGCATAACGCGCCAAATGACGCGCGCGGAGTGCTCATTGCAGTGGATCAAACAGCCTTTTGGGGGCTCGCAACCCTTGGAACGTTCGCCATGGGGGCTTTGGTTGATGTGATCGGGTTGAGTGAGACGATATATGCCGTCTGTGGCGCTGTGATCTGTGGCGTGATGTTGATTGCTTTGCGGGGTAACCTTGTACGAATGGTGCCGGCTTAAACGCTACTCGCCGTAGGGAACCCAAACCGTTTTCGTCTCAGTTGCGGCACTTAGATAATCGCGCGTGCTGATCTCCCTGCTCAAACCATTGTTTACCCATGTGCGTTTAAGGTCGCCCGTGCTGTTGGCCTCGATGACAGCGGAAACGCTGGAAGAGGACTGGCTCCACACCGCATCCACGTCATTATGCGCAGCCAAATGCGGTGCAAGCTCAGTGTGAACACCCGTCAGAATATTCACCACACCAGCAGGTACATCAGAGGTCTCTAACACCTGAATAAAATCTGTCGCGGCCAGCGGAAACGGCTCACTCGCGGCCAGCACACAGCGATTGCCCATCGCCATGCTCGCGCCCATCGGCTGCACCAAACCCAGCAAAGGCATGTCATCGGCGCAAAGCGCCCCAATCACACCAATAGGTTCCTTCATCGCCAAAGCAATACCCTTGATCGGTACACCGCGCGCTGCACCATCCCATTTGTCGGCCCAAGCGGCATATGTGAAGAGCGCATTCAGCGACGCTTCAACCTCTGCCGTACCGCCATTTTTGCCTGTCATCGCATCAATGCGCTTGGCGAATTCAGCAGCACGGGCCGAGAGGTTTTCTGCCATGTAGTAAAGGATTTGCGCGCGCAGATGCCCCGTCGTTTTACCCCAAGACGAAGCCCCCTGTGCCGCCTCAACGGCATTGCGAATGTCCTTGCGATTGGCGAGCGATACATCGCCCAGCTTTTTGCCCTTTTTGGAGTAGACCGTTTTGGAATACCCACCATCTGGACGCGCTTGCTTCCCACCGATGTAGAGCTTCGCCGTGCGATCAATTGGGTCAGAACCAGCGTCACTTCCTGTAAACGCTTCGATCTTGCTGAGTGCCTTACCCTTCGCGCGCGGCTGGGTGTAAGCCATCAATCCCTCA